>JBKHBA010000069.1:0-10562 GCA_046542595.1 Bacteroidales bacterium
ATCAGTTATTGCTATGAAGCTACCTCCACAGGGGATCACGAGCGACTGCAAGGAGGCGCAGCAACAATTACCCCCGGTCCCAAAATAATTTTGACCTGTATTATACAATTTCTTAAATTACATTGTCCCTCAGATGATTAAGGCTCAATAGAATATACAATAAGTCATAATATCTTTACTCTAAAACGATTATTAACCAACTCAAGAAATCATAAAAAAAGGTCTTTTGTCAATCAGTCTGGTTTCGGCAATTATCTTTTTTGCAGGAATCGTTTTTAAGAATTTTCACTGGCCGGGTGCCGGAGTGTTAATAACGATCGGAGCATTAGCCGGTATTGTGTTTCTGCTTATGTTCCTTGCAAAAGGAACACCACTGCTGAAAAGACCAGGCAAACCATTAAAGTAACTATAGCCTTTATCTACTTCATCTTTATTTCAATTCTTACTTATATAGCTGACTTTTTTAATGATTTTCAGCCGGCATTGCAGGGTTAACTAAAAGTGCTTTTGAATGACTATTGATCATTATTATTACTTTTGCCGCATAAAATGATGATCAATATGGCAAGAAGAAAAAAACCATTGCTTGAAAAGGTGGAGATAACCGGTATAGGCGCAGAGGGGAAGGCACTGGGCAGGGTTGATGATAAGGTTGTATTTATTCCGATGCTGGTTCCCGGCGATATAGTGGATGTTCAGGTTACCCGCAAGCGTAAGAGCTATATGGAAGGGTATGTGGTGCGGTATCATAAGTATTCTGAAATGAGACAGGATGCCCGATGCAGCCATTTCGGTGTTTGCGGCGGCTGCAAATGGCAGCACCTGCCTTATGAGAAGCAGCTTGAGTTCAAGCAGCAGCAGGTATATGATAATTTCAGCCGTATTGGCAAATTTGAATTCCCGGAGATTAGTCCTATAATTGGTTCTGATAAACAGTATTACTATCGTAACAAGCTGGAGTTTACATTTTCCAACAGGCGCTGGCTCACAGAGGATGAGATTGGAAAGGATGTTGATATAAAAGGCCGCAATGCCCTGGGCTTTCATATACCGGGTATGTTTGCCAGGGTAGTTGATGTGGATAAATGCTACCTGCAAAACGAGTTGTCTGACAGGATAAGGAACAGCGTTCGCGGATATGCACTGGAGAGGGGACTTGAATTTTATGATCCGAAAGAGCATAAGGGCTTTCTTCGCACACTGGTAATACGCACTGCATCTGATGATGAGACAATGGTAATACTTAACCTTCAGCATGAGGATAAGCCTGAGCTTGAAAGACTGATGAAGTTTCTGCAGGACAGCTTTCCGGAAGTTTCATCACTGATGTATGTTATTAATCCCAAACTGAATGATTCCTTCAGCGACCTTGATGTAAAGCTCTGGTCAGGGAATGATTATATTACGGACAGGATAGGCGGGTTGCAGTTCAGGATTGGTCCCAAATCCTTCTTCCAGACTAATACGGCCCAGGCCGAAAAGCTGTATTCACTGGCCATGCAGTTTGCCAGGCTGACGGGCAGCGAGACGGTGTATGACCTTTATACCGGAACAGGTACCATAGCCAACTATATTGCCGGGGCATGCAGGAAGGTTATAGGCCTGGAATATGTGCCTGAAGCTATAGCCGATGCAAAACTTAATTCAGAGATCAATGGTATTGAAAACACTGATTTTTTCAGCGGTGACATAAAAGAACTGCTGAATGATGATTTTATGAATAATCATGGGCGGCCTGACATAATAATAACAGATCCGCCCAGGGCGGGCATGCATGAGTCGGTTATCAGAACTATTCTGTCAGCAGGTGCTGAAAAGATAGTGTATATAAGCTGTAATCCTGCCACGCAGGCAAGGGATATAGCCCTGCTTGCCCCGGTGTATGATGTGACTGCCGTTCAGCCGGTGGATATGTTCCCGCAGACACACCATGTGGAGAATGTAGCGCTGCTACAGAGAAAAAAAGGCGGCAGATGAAGTACAGCTTCATGACTGCCGCCTGTTATTCCTTATAACCCACTGATCCTTAAAGCTCCCTGTTTCTTCTTTTATACTTTCTGCTTATCTTTTCGTCTGGGTGGTCTCCCGTGAAATCTGTCCAGTATTGCTTAATGATCCCTTTGATGTCTTTATGCAGTACCAGCAGGCCAACAAGGTTGGGTATGGTCATCAGGGCAATGGTAATATATGACAGTGACCAGATAATTGTTGTGTCTGTGAATGATGCTATAAAGAACATTACAACGTACACGATACGGTAGTATATAACCGATCCGGGTCCGAGCAGGTAGGTCAGTGCCCTGTCGCCATAATAAGACCATGATATTGCTGTTGAGAAAGCAAAGAGCAGCAGGCCTATGGATACAATATACTGTCCCCAGTGGCCGAAGAAACCTTTTTCGAAGGCCTTGGCTGTCAGTGGGGCGCTGTGGATAAGCGACCTGCCCCTGATGGTTATATTCTCACGGGACGGATTGGTATAAAAGGCTTTTATCCTCTGCCCGAAGGGCAGTTTTTCAGTTTCAGCCTCAAGAATCTTTCCTCCTAAAATTTCCAGGCTGCCGTCATAAAGGTTGTCGTTTTTAAAGAAACTTACATCTTCGGCAACCGATTCGGCATGCAGCAGGGTGATGTTTTCGGTTATGAGTTTCCCGTTTTCAATTTCAATAATGCCGCTATATTTGGCAAGCTTTGGAAGATCTTTATTATTGCTGATATGGTTGCCCAGTATTGTTTTTCCTTCCTCTGTTTTATCACTGTAATCTCCCACAACAAATTCCGTGTCGGCAGTCTGGAATTCATTCATGTGTTTTTGATTCCAGACACCGGAGGACAGCAGAACCAGCCCGGTGATAGTACATATAACAATGGTGTCGATAAAAGGCTCGAGTATTGCCACCATTCCCTCGGATACCGGTTCAGGTGCCCTGGCTGCAGAGTGTGCTATGGGGGCGGATCCCTGTCCGGCCTCATTTGAGAATAATCCCCTGTTAACACCCCTGTTGATGGTCCAGGATAGTGAGGCGCCCAGGAAACCTCCTGTGGCAGCAGTGCCGGTAAAGGCATCACCGAATATGGCTACAAAAGAAGGGATGATCTGGTCATAGTTATTGAAGATGACGGCCAGGGCACCGACAAGGTAAATAAAGGCCATTGCCGGCACCAGTGTTGATGTTACCATTGCAATCCTTTTTATACCTCCTATAATAACCAGTCCCAGCAATATTGCCAGTATAAAGCCTGTCAGCATATGGTTGATGCCAAAGGTGGCAAACACTGAGTTTGATATGCTGTTGATCTGCGGCAGGCTGCCTGTACCGAAAGAGCTAAGCACTGTAGCCACTGCAAAGAAACCTCCCATTATGGCTCCCGTCTTTAATATTTTCCCGCTGGGCATCTTAAAGTTGAGCTTCTTCTTCATATAATACATGGGACCTCCTGATACGGAGCCGTCAGGCAGTATATCGCGGTACTTATGGGAAATTGAGACTTCCACAAACTTGGTGCACATACCTATTACAGCCGTTACAAGCATCCAGAACAGGGCTGCAGGGCCGCCCAGGTGAATGGCCAGTGCCACCCCGGCTATATTACCCGTTCCCACCGTTCCTGAAAGGGCTGTTGTGAGAGCCTGGAAATGGCTGGTGTCTCCTACGTCCTGGCTGTGATCGTATTTCCCTTTTACTATTCTGATAGCATGCTTGAAATACCTTATCTGTGGAAAGCCCAGGTAAAGGGTAAAGAAAATACCTGTTCCCAGCAGCAGAAATACAAACCAGGGATGACCTCCGATATAACCGTCAAGTCCTATAAGAAAATCGTTAATTGCCTGCATTATTTAAGATTTAGGGTTTTAAATTAATTCCAACAAATGTAATAATTATTGCCAAAGATGAAAGGACTTGTTTTTATGCTGCATAATATGATAAAAGGCCGCTGATCTTACAGCAGCCTTTTCAGCTGATTATAACTGAAAAATGTAAAGTGCAGGTTTGCCAGAATACCTGCCATCATTGCACTCTTGTTACAAGGGGCAGGGTCTGAATAAATATCTTCTTTGTTGGCATTGACAGATATTAATTTTATCACAGGCTTAATTATTATTGAAACATGTGTGAAATAAATAACATAATTGTTTTGAGGATTACAATTTATATTTAAATTTGCAAACAGCTATATATATAAATAAATAGATACAAGTATATAAATCAATAAACCCGATGGCAAACCGCAGGGAATTTATTAAGATAGCAGGGATGGGACTGGGTGGACTGGCCCTTTCAAATCCTGCATTCAATGCTTTATCCAACACATTCTTACAGGATAAGGGAAGCCTGCTGACTGCAGGGTTGACCCGTACACCTACATATTGTGAGATTTGTTTTTGGAAATGCGCGGGCTGGGTCTCGAAGGACAGTGAGGGTAAGATAAAACAGGTAACAGGTAATAAAGAGGACCAGCACAGTAACGGCCGGTTTTGTCCACGGGGAACCGGTGGTGTGGGCATGTATTATGATGAGGACAGGCTTAAAACGCCGCTGATAAGGACAGAGGAGAGGGGTAAGCAGGTATTCCGGGAGGCAGGCTGGGATGAGGCGCTGGATTATGTTGCCGGCAGGATGAAAGCCATAGGGGAGAAGTATGGCAATGAATGTACGGCATTGCTGACACACGGATCGGGGGGTAAGTATTTTGGAAACCTGCTTAAGGCTTTCGGCTCAAACAGTATTGCCGCTCCTTCATATGCTCAATGCCGTGGACCCAGGGAGGTGGCGTTTCATATGACCTTCGGGGAGGGAGTGCTGAGTCCGGAAAGAACTGATATCAGGGATACCGGCTGCCTGGTATTGATAGGTTCTCATCTTGGAGAGAATATGCATAACGGCCAGGTGCAGGAGTTATCAGCCGCAATTGAAAATGGAGCTTCAGTGATAACCGTGGACCCGCGTTACAGCACTGTTGCCGCCAAATCTGAATTCTGGCTGCCCATTAAGCCGGCTACCGACCTTGCCCTGCTGCTGGCATGGATCCATGTAATAATCAGGGAGGAATGGTATGATAAGGAATATGTGGAGAAATACACTTACGGCTTTGAATATCTGAAGGAGCATGTAAAGGATATGACGCCCGAGTGGGCATACGGGATAACAACCATTAAGCCCGGGGTGATCAGGCAGACAGCCCGCGAGATGGCCAAAGCCTCACCTTCTGTGTTAATACACCCGGGCCGTCATGTAACATGGTATGGTGATGACACACAGAGGGAAAGGGCTATTGCCATATTAAATGCCATACTGGGCTCATGGGGCCGCCGGGGAGGTTTTTATATGCCTGAGGCAGTGGAGATACCCGAATGGCCTCATCCACCTTATCCTGAGCCTGAGAGAAGCTGGAAAGATGCTTTCCCCGATCAGTTTAACCTGGCTTACGAAACACTGGCATCCGGTATATGTGATGCCACAATACCAACACTGAGCAAGGCATGTAATTTTAAGACATGGATAGTTAACGGCACCAATCTGCTTAAGACAATACCCGATCAGAAAAAAGTAATTGAAGCAATAAATGAGCTTGAATTGCTGGTTGTTATCGATACCATGCCCATGGAGATAACAGGATGGGCCGATGTGGTGCTGCCCGAGTGTACATATCTTGAAAGGTATGACACCATACGCAACAGTCCGCACCGTAAGCCCGCCATTGCCCTGAGGATGCCTGCAGCCGAGCCGTTGTATGATTCAAAACCGGCGCACTGGATGGCAAAAGAACTGGCTAAAAGAATGGGGCTTGAGGAGTATTTCAGCTGGAACAGCATTGAGGAAATGCTGGACTGGCAGCTGAAGGAGGTTGGCAGCTCGCTGGAGGAGATGAAAAGGATAGGGGTAAAGACTTTTGACCGTTCGTATCCTGACCTGTATTTCCGGAAAGGGGAGGATCTTGAATTTTATACAAATACAGGAAAGATTGAACTGTACAGCACTGCCCTGGCACAGGAAGGACATGATCCCATGCCCGTTTACACAGCCCATGAAGAGCCGCCGGAGGGTTATTACCGGCTTAATTACGGCCGGGCACCGGCACATACTTTCAGCCGTACAATCAATAACAGGAACCTGGCTGATATAATGGATGAGAATTCGGTATGGGTGAATCCGGTAATAGCTGCCCTGTGGAACATAAAAAACGGCCAGGAAGTGTACCTGGAGAACCAGGACGGTGTTCGTTCAAGCTTCCCGGTAAAAGTACGGATTACTGAAAGGATAAGATGGGATTCGGTTTATATGGTCCATGGTTTCGGGCATGACAGCAAAAAGCTCAGCAGGGCCTATGGCAAAGGTGCCAGTGATGCCGAGCTTATCACAAAAGTACATATGGACCCTGTAATGGGTGGAACAGGTATGAGGGGGAATTTCGTAACATTCAGGTTTGAGCCTGCCAAAAAGGATATATCATGAGGTATGCAATGGCTGTAGATACAAAAAAATGTGTTGGCTGCAGTGACTGTGTTATAGCATGCCAGATAGAGAATACTGTACCGCACGGCTATGCCCGTGAATGGGTGGTGGAGCTGGTTGAGGGCAGCTATCCCAGCCTGGCACTTGAACTGCGGTCTGAGAGGTGCAACCACTGTGATAATGCCCCCTGTGTAAGGTGTTGTCCCACGGGGGCCAGTCATATAGTTGAAGGGGGAATAGTGCTGGTGGAACCGGGTAAGTGCATTGGCTGCGGTGCATGTATAACTTCATGCCCCTATGATGCCCGGTACTCACACCCTGAAGGATATGTTGACAAATGTACTTTTTGTGAGCACAGGGTGAAGGATGGTGATGACCCTGCATGTGTGGCTGTTTGCCCGACAAACTGCCTGTATTTTGGTGATCTGGACGATCCCATGAGTGATATTGTGAAAGTGCTGAGAAACAGGAAATATAAGACATTGATACCTGAAGCCGGTACCAAACCGCAGATATTTTTCTTAACATAAGAAATAAAGTATGAGAGAAGAACTGATCATCAGTGGAAGAATGAATCCCGGTATTGACCCGGTGCTGCATATATGGCACTGGCAGATACCCTTATACCTTTTCCTGGGGGGACTGGCGGCAGGGATATTGTTTTTTGCGGCCCTGTACACCATACTGGGGAAGAAGGAGGAGATGAAAGGTGCTGTTCAGTATGCCCCGTTTATTGCACCATTTGCACTTGTGCTGGGACTGATTGCACTGTTTATGGATCTTAAACACCAGCTTTACTTCTGGAGGCTGTATACCACCATCAGGCTGGAGTCGCCAATGTCATGGGGTGCATGGACCCTGCTGGCAATAACCCCTCTTTCATTTATATGGGCTGCACTGAATATAAAAGTTATATTCCCTGCATGGGACTGGAAGTATAGCTGGCTGAAAGATTTTGAAGCCTTCTGCCGGAAGAATATCCTGGTTATTGCATGGATGATACTGATCCTCTCAGTGATACTGGGTATTTATACAGGCATACTCTTTTCTGCCTTTAATGCAAGGCCTCTGTGGAACACATCCATACTTGGACCTCTTTTTCTCACTTCAGGCCTTTCGACAGGTGCTGCGGTAATTATCCTGTTCTCTAAATCGCACAAAGAGAGGATCCTGTTTTCAAGGATCGACCTTATACTTATTATTATCGAACTGTTTTTCATTGTTCATATGTTTATGGGCTTTCTGGCAAGCACACAGGTGCAGATAGATGCCGCCTCACTATTCCTGGGAGGCCCTTTCACTGCACAGTTCTGGGTTTTTGTGGTTCTGCTGGGACTGCTTCTGCCGGCAGTGCTGGAAGCCCTTGAACTGGCAAGGTTCAGGATACCGGCGCTGGTACCGGCCACGCTGGTCCTGTTCGGAGGACTGATGTTAAGGTTTATTATTGCTAATGCCGGCCAGGTGAGTCGCTGGCTTTATTAAAAAAATAATTCATAATGACTGAAAAGGATTACAAAAGGACAAAACCCTATATAAACCCATACCTGGGCGGGGTGCTGCTTGGACTTGTACTTATAGCGGCAAATTTTATAAGTGGCAGGGGACTGGGTGCCAGCGGCGCCGTCAAGTCAACGGTGGTGACAACGGTTGAGGCTGTTGCACCCGGACATGTTGAAAAATCTGCCTTTTACACCGATTATCTCGAATCTCATCCCAAACCAATGAAATCATGGCTGGTCTTCCAGGTGCTGGGTGTTATTGTCGGCGGATTCCTGTCAGGTACAATAGCGGGCCGGCTGAAACTGAAAGTGGAACACAGTCCTAAGATCACTTCGCGCCGCCGCCTGATATTTGCCCTTGCCGGGGGAATACTTTTTGGCCTGGGATCACAGATAGGCAGGGGATGCACCAGTGGCTCAGCTCTGAGTGGTATGGCAATTTTTTCACTGGGGGGCATTATTACCATGATGGCCATCTTCGGCTCGGCCTTTGCCTTTGCCTGGTTCTTTCGTAAAAACTGGATCTGAAAAATTATACTAACTGAAATAAATAATTCATAAGTTCAAATGGGACCTTTAATTGTAAACGACATAATATCAGCTGATACCAACCTTTTAATGGCATTCATTTTAGGTATCGGATTCGGCTGGGTACTGGAGAGCAGCGGCTTTTCCTCCAGCAGGAAGCTGGCTGGATTGTTCTATGGTTATGATACAGTGGTGCTTAAAGTTTTCTTTACTGCGGGGATAACGGCTATGACCGGACTTTTGTTTATGAGCCTCTTCGGTTGGATAGACCTGGGTATGGTTTATGTTAACCCCACCTATATGAACTCGGCAATAATAGGCGGACTGATAATGGGACTGGGTTTTATTATGGGAGGATTTTGTCCGGGTACCAGCCTGTGTGCTGCAGCCATAGGAAAGATAGATGCGATTGTATTTGTAGCCGGACTCTTCATAGGAGTATTTATCTTTACAGAAGCCTATCCATTGATAGAGAACATGTACCTTGCCAATTTTCTGGGATATCCCAAGCTGAGTGAGGTGCTTAATATCAGTGACGGGTTTATGGGGCTGATAATAATTATAATGGCCCTGGTTGTATTCAGGATAGGGGAATGGGCCGAGAAAAAGTTCCCGCAGGCAGAGTATTAGTGTGAAAAAAATATTTTTAATTTACAGTATAAAAAATAATCAGAGCTATGAAATCAAGAGTAATCATCAGTATTGTTTTTCTTAGTCTGGGAGTGATAATAGCAGCTATTCCCAATAACAGAACACTGCAGTTTAAGGTGTCAGCCGAAGATATGATAAAGGAGTTTCAGGGAAGATCACAGTTTGTGAGTCCGGATGAGATAGCAGACATGATAATAAGTGAAGACCCGGCACTGCAGCTGATAGACCTCAGGCCGGCCGGGGAATACCAGGAGTACCACCTGCCCGGATCATATAATATACCTTTTGCTGATCTGCTTAAGGAGGAATACAGGTTTATAATAGACCAGGACCTTAAACTGAATGTTTTCTATTCAAACGGGTCCGTTACTGCAAGCGAGGCATGGATGATAACAAGGCAACTGGGATACCGTAATAATTATGTGATGGAGGGAGGCCTTAACTATTGGGCTGAAACAATTATTAACCCTGAAAAGCCTGGTGCAGCGAGCCCTAACGAGGAGATAGCAAGGTATAATTTCAGGAAGGGTGCCGGCGCTGCTTTCGGGGGAGGAAATATGGAACCTGCCGGTGCCACACCCGATATCGAACTGCCTGCATTGACAAAGAGACCGGCTAAAAAGAAAGCACAGGGAGGCTGCTGATAATTGTTAATACGGCATAATCTTTTTATTTTTTTTCAGGTAGTGACTATCTTGGTCATAAATAATCAACATATTATTGATTAAAAGTGGCTGTGAATAGTTATCCTTCTGTCTTATATGTTTCAGCATTGAGCAAGACATTTACTCTGTCTGAATATCGTTCACGAAGAGCTGGTGGACCGGCAGCTATTGCTCCCAGTTTATTTACCAGGATGAACCTGCCCTGTCAGGTCAGAAGGGACGGCATTTATGGCCTTCATTTTTTCGGGATGATAATTTGTGTACCTTTATATGTGTTTCAGAGACAAAAAAAACAGGCTAAGAGATATGGGAGAACCTATTGCGGGGCAGTGAACTTAGCGGAGCGATCTTATGAACGAAGTGAATAAAATCTATTAGGTATGAAACGGATTCTGCTGCTGATTCTTGTGTTTACAAGCCTGTCATCTGCAAAGGGACAGGTGATTTTTTATGAGCCATTGAGTGAAAGGCTTACGGGTTATAAGATGGATGTTGAACTGGACCCGGAGGCCAAAACCGTTACCGGGTCAATGGAGGCTTACTGGGTTAATAATTCAGGAAGCAATGTTCCGGATGTGCAGATGCATATGTACCTGAATGCATTCAGGAGCAATAAGAGCACTTTTTACACTGAAAGCATGGGGTCACCCGGTAGTAGTGTGGATGATTACGGCTGGATAGAGATCAATAACATAGTAAACAGCAGGGGAAAAGATCTTAAGGCGAATATGGAATTTATCCAGCCTGATGATGGTAACCCGCAT
>JBKHBA010000070.1:0-10542 GCA_046542595.1 Bacteroidales bacterium
CCCCGTAGGCTGCAAAGTGCTTTGCACAGGCAATAAGAGTATTCTCAGCTGAGAGCTCATCACCCTGGAATCCTTTTATGACCGCAACACCCATCTCCGAGACCAGGCAGGGATCTTCACCAAAACTTTCAGCCACACGTCCCCAGCGAGGATCGCGTACAATATCTATCATGGGAGCGAAACTCCAGTTTATGCCTGCTGACCATGCCTCTGATGCCGCTATCTCTGTACAGGCCTCCAGCAGCTCAGTGTTGAATGAAGATGCCAGTCCAAGGGGTATGGGAAAGATGGTTTTAAAGCCATGTATAACGTCCCGGCCAAAGAGCAGTGGAATGCCCGCAGGGCTCTCCTCCACAGCTATTCGCTGCATCTCGTTTATTATCTCAGGGTTTGCTTCATTTAAGAATGAACCTGCCTTTCCTGCACTGATCATTGAGCTTATCTCCCTGTTTACGGTGCCGGGAGAATTAAGCTGGCTCATCTGCCCGATCTTCTCTTCCAGGGTCAACTGTGAGAGAATATCATCCACCCTGCTTTCGTTTGAGGAAGCATGTTTATCACGGTCACTGTCTGAACAATTCATAAAGACCATCATTAATACAAGCAGGCTATATCTTATTATCCTTTCCATCATACTAATTATCGCCTACTCCAGCTGGTAGACACGTACATAATCTATCTCCATCACGGCCGGAAAAACAGAATCATCAACGCCTTCCACTCCTCCGTACATTCCGCCCACAGCAATATTCAAAATAAAATAAAAGGGCTGATCAAAAGGCCAGTTATCCCTGTTATAGGCATTCGGACGCCGGTAGCTCATAATAATGTTATCAGGACTGTCAAGGTAAAATTCCAGGCCGGTGTATGTCCATATCAGTCCGTAAACATGAAACTCTTCCTCCACATCAGGCAGTGAAATATGTCCAGATGTGATGGCATTGCCCTCCACGTGATTATTGCTTTCAGTATGAATGGCACAGCTGAAATGATCAGGATGCCAGCTTACATATTCCATTATATCAATCTCACCGCACAGTGGCCAGGATGTTCCCTCCTGTATTGAGCGGCCCAGCATCCATATTGCAGGCCACAGGCCAGGTCCTTTATATTCCGGCATCTTTGCCCTTACCTCCATCCTGCCATAGGTAAAACTTTCAGTACTGTTTATCCTCGAGGAAGTATAATCGCCGGCACCCTGTCCGCTGCCTGTCTTGCGAGCTGTAATTTTAAGACGCCCGCCGGAGACCGATGTATTAAGGCCGCCGGTATAATCCTGCAACTCCTCATTACCCCAGCCATGATCGCCGGTCTCGTGAACCCACCGTGAATTATCTATAGTGTCTCCCTCAAACTCATCCGACCATACTTGCTGGTAATGGTCAAGGTAATCAGGGTCATCATCCGCTATCACTACCTCTTTGCTTACGGATCTTATTATATTATCCCTGTAAAGCTCAAGCTCAATATCATAGCTGGCTCCCATAGCAAGGTATATCACCCTTTCTTCTCCGGGTACACCATGATACTCGCGGCCGGGGTATTTCCAAATTATACTGTCATAATCGCCGGTACTGACATCGGTCAGTCTGACATAGTTGGCAGAATCTTCAATTACACTGTATTCAAAATCCGGCACCGGTTCACTTTTACCAATAAGCACTGTTTTTGTAACTGATTTCCTGTCATCATCCCGGCCGCTGATACCCCATACGGTTAGTTCCACATTGTACTGTCCCTTCAGTGGATAAAAAGCCGAATAGCTAAGCCTGTTGGCAGGTTGTTTGTCCGTTTCATCACCATTGCCAAAATCCCATTTCATATAATTATGCTCTCCCGATGTGGTATTGACGTACCTGACAATATTAGGGTTATCCTCCCTGTATTCATAGCTGAAATCAGGCGTAAATTCAGCGTATACCTCTTTTTTGCATGAGGTTAATGACACAGCTGTCAGGCTCAAAAAAAGGACAAAACAGGCCAATAGAGAAAATGACTTAATCATATTCCGGTAGATCTAAATGTGTCTGGAAAAAGAGAAAAAGAGAGCCCTGCACGAGGGTACAAGACTCTCTTTAAAGGATTACATTCCTACCTTCTGAAAAGTTCCCAAAACAATTAAACAAAACATAATCCTTCTTCTGTTAACTAACTAATCCAAATCAAAATGCATTTTATTCTGCTGGTTTAAATACGAAGGTCCAGCCTGTTGACCAGCTGTTCCATGGTGTATACAGTATCAGTTTTTCCTCTGTAAGTTCAATAATCTGGTACAAACCATCAGCTGAACCTATATCACCTCCTCCGCCTTCATACTGGCCCAGCATCTGAGGACCGTTGATCTGCAGAGTCTGGTTTTCAACGTCAAGCACAAAATTGCCCACTTCAGGTGTGGCATCAGGTGCTGAGTAATAACTGTAATTAGCTGCGCCATCAAGATCAAATACTATTTTACCATCAACATCAGGAGGAGGACAACATGTACCCCCTGCGTTCCACCAGGCCGTCTCCCATGAATCGGGGTCATTTGGAGGCGACATAAACCACCAGAGACGATTGTCACCACCGGTACCGTCAAACACCCATGTTTTACCCACAGATGTGTTCTCACTTACAAGGTCATACCAGTCCTGGTCGAGAGGATGGTCGAGGGTATCGATCTGCACATCAATGGTTTTGGTAAAAAATTCCGCTCCCAGTGTTCCTGTAAAGGTAAAGGTTGATGTTCCGGGTATGGGGTAAGTAATTGTAACCTTGTTTGTCAGTGCTTTACCAAGGTTGTAATCCCAGTATCCGGTAATCCCCGGTGTTGTCATATTGAGTGTGATCTCGTTACCGCCGGTTGTGCTCTGCACTGCTTCAAGCTGCACCCCGTCAACATCGGTAACATTTTTGAGCTCGTCTCTCTCGACTATTGGCTCACATGAGAAGAATCCCAGTGCCAAAAAACCGGTAAAAAGACTTAATATTATTCTGTTTTTCATAATTCTATTTTTTTAAAATTATCATCTTTTATTTACCATCCGGGATTTTGCTCATATACTCCGTTTGAGAGTCTTATCTCCGTTTCCGGTATGGGCAATAATCCTTTTGTCTCGGGCCTGTAAGTAACACTGTACTGGGCATCAACGCCTGAATTTCTTACGTCCAGGACATAATCAAAGGCAGTGTTTACATCTCCCCAGCGTACAAGGTCAAACCAGCGCAGTCCTTCAAAAGCAAATTCATGCAGTCTTTCCTCCTTGAGGGCATCGATACTGTAGGCCCCCAGGGGCACCAGCTCAGCACGTTCACGTACCTCATTTATTCCGTCAACCGTTTCTGTTATCTCCGAATGCATAAGCAGGACATCGGCAAAACGCAACAGTATCCAGTCCTGTGCATGCCATAACTGCATATCGTTATTACTTATACCGTACAGGTAGTAAAACATGCCGGCCACACCGTCATCGCCATCATGCTGTATATTTGTATACTTCTTATTGAAGAAACCTGTTTCATGGTCGCCCTTATCAGCTTCATAATTTTCAGTACCCTGATCAGCACTGCCGAGTTCCAGTATTGAACCTTCTTTCCTTGGATCAGCATCGTCCCATGAATCCCACAGGTTCGGGTTAACCGGTCCCCAGCCCCAGCCCTGGCCGAACGGAACCATTGAGTTATCACGTATACCGAAGAAAAGTGGTATCCTGTTATTGTAATACTGGCCGTAACCCCAGTCGCCAAAGGCATATCTTACAACAAACATTGTTTCAAAGTTTCCCGATCCGAAACTGGGTGAGTGTCCGTCCTGTCCGGCCCATTCAAGGCTATTGGCATCGGCCCATGGCAGCACCACCTCTCCTGCACTCTCATTAACATAAGAATATGGCCAAAGATTCCGGAAATCGTCCTCCAGTTCATAGCCGCTGTTATCTATACAATCTTCAAGATAAGCTGCAACCTGGGTGGCTGAAAGCGATCCCCCGCCCTCACCGGCAAGTGGCAGGTCGGTTGTTGCCACTCCTTCGATGTTTGTCATATAGCCGGTGTAAAAAAGAAAGACCCTGCCCATATATGCCTGTGCAACCCACCTGTTGGCATGTCCGTAACGATCTTCCGGTATGGCTGTAAAAGCTTTCACCGGCATTGTTTCAATGGCCATTTTCAGGTCGGAGGCAATCTGCGCGAATGTCTCTGTAAAAGAGGCCCTGGGCACATCACGGGGGGCATCAACAGAAAGGATCAGTGGCACACCACCGAAGAATTTTGCCATACGGAAATAGAAGAAAGCTCTCATAAAGTAAGCTTCACCTATAGCCTGATTTTTAAACTCAGTGGCTTCAGCCTCTGTAAAAAAGTCATCAGAGAAATCAGCTTCCTGGACTTTCTCGATAATGGTGTTAGCCCTGTATATCCCGTTATATGATTGCTTCCAAAGATCATGGTAGGTGTCTTCTTCAGGGTCTTCAAACCTGTCAACTCTTTTAGCCGACTTATCATCAGGTCCGCCTCCTCCAAGCATCATATCAGAAAGCAGGTTTGCAGCCAGACCCTCCATGCTGTGTACATCGGGTGTATACAATGCGTGATAAACGCCTGCCATCGCCTCATTAATATCCTGGGGCGAGCTATAGAAGTTATCCAGACTTTTTTCATACAGGTTCCGCGTATCCAAAAAGTCTTCTCCACAACTGGAAATAAGAACCAGAAGTGCAGCAGAAATTATATAAATTATCTTCTTCATTTGTTTTTATTTTATCTGTTTAAAAAGCGATACTTAAACCAAACATCACCGTCCTGGCCTGAGGATAGAGTCCCAGGTCAATACCCGAGGCCCAGCTTGCATCATGGCCAAAACTTACTTCAGGATCCATACCGTCATATTTCGTAAATGTGTAAAGGTTCTTAAAGGAAACATAAAGTTTGGCATTTGAGACAGCAGCAAAATCCGAGAGTAAACGGTCAAACATATAACCCAGTGTCAGATTACTGACTCTCAAATAGTCTGCATCATGCATATAAATATCCGAAATAAAGTTGGTGTTCCTGTGAGAGGATGAGCTCAGTCGGGGTATACGGTCTGATGTACCTTCTCCGTGCCAGCGGTTAAAAATATCTGTTGTATAGTTCTGATCGAACCTGTCGGAGAAAGACCTGTAAGATCTCATCACCTGCATTCCAAAGCGGCCTGTAAGGGTAGCATTGGCATAGATACCTTTATATTCGGCATGCAGCTGCATACCAATCTCAAAATCCGGGTTGGGATCGCCAAGCATCACTTTGTCTTCTTCGTCAATCACACCATCATTATTCTGATCCACAAATCTTATATCACCAGGCCTCTGGTCATTGAAGTAAGGATCTCCCTCAGGTGTAACATAAGCATCCACTTCATCCTGGTTCTGAAGAATACCATCGGTCTGGTATCCGTAAAAGAAACCAATAGGTTTGCCAACTTCGCATCTTGAGACAGAGGCCGTTCCCTGAGCCAGCACATGTGGCGGGCCATGAATTATGCCTTCTGCATTGGCAATTCGTGTAATCTCATTGCGGTTATGCGCACCGGTCATTGTAACACCAAACTTGAAGTCACCGAAATTATCATTCCATCCTGCCGTCAGCTCAATCCCGGTGTTCTGTATGTCTCCACCATTTATATAAGGTGCTGCGGCACCTGATGTTCCAAGTATGGGAGCAACAACCAGCCAGTCCCTGGTAATTTTTCTGTACCAGTCAATAGTAAACTGTATCTCCGAGTTAAAAAATCTTGTATCAATACCTATATTTAACTGCTCTGATGTCTCCCATGTAACATCAGGGTTGGTAACCCTGGCCGGCATAGCGGTTGGTCTTGATATAGGTTTGATATCACCAAAATAATAACCGGGACTGACATAAGATATTGTCGAACTGTAAATGAAATTATCTATTGATTCATTACCGTTCTGTCCCCAGCTGGCCCTGAATTTTCCAAAATTCATGATATTTGTTGCAGATGCCATAAAGCTCTCCTCGGTGAATATCCACCCTGCGGATACTGAAGGGAATAACCCCCACCTGTTGCCCTCGGCAAAATTAGAAGAGCCATCGGCGCGGAATGTGGCGGAAAGTAAATATTTTTCCTGGTAGTTATACTGAGCCCTTGCTATGTAGGACATCAGGCCGCCGCCACCTGCTGCCCAGTCGGCTCCCCATGTATTTATGGAATTAATGTCGCTCTTGTCAACATTATTAAGGTATGCAAAGTCAGGGTCATAAAACCTTGTATCGGCCATCCAGCCGCCAACTTCCCTGTTAACCTGGTTTTTGTAAAGTTCATTACCAGCCAGAAGGGTAAACCTGTGGTCACCCAGTAAGGCATTATATGTAACGGTATTGGATAATGTCCAGTTATTGCCAAAATACATATTCTGACTGGCTGCATCCTTTGGATTCGTAAAAAGTGTTCCCAGTTCATATACCGGGCTCCATGAGCGTCCGCTGCCGAACCAGGAATCAATACCGAATGATGATCTGATCGTAAGGTTTTCTATGGGCTGAATAACAAGAAAAGCATTTCCCACAAGGGTATTGCCCTTGTACCAGCCGTAATTATGCCTGTAAAAAGTATTGGCCAGAGGGTTCATCTGATCATTTGCCAGCCCGTCAAGTGTTGGGGTGAAACCGTTAGGATCAGGTGATTTATCCCAGTAAGCAGGCATCAAAGGATTCTGCACCAGGGCATCATGAAGATCGTTCCAGTAGATATTGCCGGTACCAACAGACCTGTTTACATTATTGGTATAGGTTAGATTCTGTCCTACAGTAATAATATCACGGTCATCATTCTTTAACAGAATAAATTCTGTATTAAGCCTGGTTGTAAACCTCTTCAGGCCTGCATCAACCAGGTCACCACCTATGATACCTGCCTGGTCCAGGTAAGAAACACCCATAGAATATATGGAACTTTCTGTTCCGCCTGAAATTTTCAGGGAGTGACTGGTCATCGGCGCATTCGGTTTTGTAAGCTCATCGAGCCAGTTGGTGCCTTCCCATCCGTTTTGCAGATCGGCCCATATCTCTTCGCCCAGCTGGGTGCCAAGGTCATCAGGATAATTATTATTAAGCCAGCTGTTATTGGCCAGTATTGTCTCCCAGTCATTAGGCTGAAGTGCATCGTTAACACGGCCTTCATCCATTATATACATATATTCCTGTGCATTAAGAGGAGAAAGGTTCTTGTATATATTCTGAATGCCATAATAAGTATCATACTGTATTACCGGCTTTGTATTCCTTTCGCCTTTGGTTGTGGTAACAAGGATAACACCATTTGCAGCCCTTGAACCATAAATAGCTGCTGAGGCGGCATCTTTCAGGATATCTATAGACTCAATATCCGAGGGATTAAGATAATCTATATTACCTACCTTTACACCATCTACAATATAGAGCGGGGAGGCATCACCTATCGTACCCATACCACGGATAACCACCTCCGTGCCGGCACCCGGCTGTCCGTTTTCCCTGGTAATACTTACCCCGGGGGTAACACCCTGCAGGGCTTCCATGGCGGTTGAAGTGTTCAATTCGGTGATCTCATCACCTTTAATGTTCTGATTCGCACCGGTGATCAGGGCTTTTCGCTGAATACCATAACCCACCACTACCACTTCATCAAGTTCAGTTATGTCAGCATCCATCAC
Source organism: Bacteroidales bacterium (assembly GCA_046542595.1). Taxonomy (GTDB): domain Bacteria; phylum Bacteroidota; class Bacteroidia; order Bacteroidales; family VadinHA17; genus UBA9300. Next base: position 7,671 of record JBKHBA010000070.1, read on the forward strand.
AACATCAATGGTACTGCCTGTAACAGTCCTTTCCACCTCCCTCATACCAACGAAGGAGAAGACAAGAACCTGGTTCATTGAAGTTTCAATCGAGTATTCACCAACAGAGTTTGTCGTTGTACCCACGGTTGTGCCCTTAATAACCACAGACACACCGGGTATCGGTTCGCCATCCTCGGCACTGGTTACTGTACCCGTTACTGTCAGATCCTGGGCAAATAAGCCCAGGCTGAAAAATAAGAGAATAATCCCTAATACATGTTTCATGATTTTTTTAGGTTTTAGATTTAGAGTAAATTAGAATTTCAGATTTTTTTTTGATTTTAGGTTTAAATATTAATTTCATCAAAGCAAGATATGAATGAAGTATATACCTGTTAATATAAATTATGCATAATAAACTCATCAAAACACATTATACACTTCACAAAAAACTCATAAATGAATTGCTATATATCTGTGCATATGAATTTTTAAACATATTAATTACACATAATAATACAGAAACCTGACTCATAATCTGCCTGCCGGGTATTCAGGGTACGCATGAGTAAGGAATACATAGTTTTTAAACTACATCTTCACAGGTATTATATGGTTTACAGTGAGGCAATATATTGTGAAAGGTTGGCACCTGCTTCCAGATTAAGCTTTTGCCTTAGACGGTAGCGGTTATTCTCAACTGCGCGATATGATATGTTTACAAGGGCAGCAATTTCCTTGGAGGTCATCCCCATGCGGATATAGGCGCACAGACGGCGCTCACGGCTGGTAAGCCCGGGGTGCTTTTCAGAGAGGCGCTTCAGAAAGGCCTCATGCACCTGTTCCAGGTGTACTTCAAATACTTTCCAGTAGTCTTCACTGTCTATATCCCTGTCTATCTTCCTGACCAGCCTGGCAATTTGATTTTTCACTTCTGTTATATCCTGCAGTGATTTGATCTTTATCATGCTGTTTTTTATTCCCCTCAGGGACTCATTCTTCTGCAAAATATTCATAGTTGAATTGGCCAGCTCTTTTTCCTTAAAAACCATTTCGCTCCTTAATCTTTCATTCCGCATCCTGATAAGTTCTTTTTCCACTTTCAGTGCTTCATTATTTAATTTCTCTTCCCGTGCCTTGTAGCTTTGTTGCTGCCTGAGCTTTTCTTTTTGCCTGCTTATCTCCAGTCTGCGGTAAAAAATATTTATTATCAAAACAATAGCCATGAATGTCATCAGTATATAGACAATCTTTGCAAAAAGGGTCCTGTACCATGGCGGTGCTATACTGAACCTGAATACTACGGGTTCTGACTGTACCCCAAAGCTGTTCCTGGCCTTAACAACAAATTCATAATCGCCTTCCGGCAGTTTTGCAAACTGCCTGCTTGTGTTGCTGCTCCATGAGCCGGCCTCCAGGTCATAGTCAGAGAGATATGTTGAATACTCCACCTTGCCCTCCCTGAAATATGTAGCTGCATATTGTATCTCAAACAGGTTATCCCTGAAAGGATATTCAGGCACCCGGCTCTGCATATTGACCCTGCCATTCTGGTTCATCACGTATGCAACAGTATCGGGGCGTCCTTTGAAAGAACGGATATGAACCTTAAAGGGCTTATCGAACTCCAGTCCGTCATACACAGAATAGTGAGCAAAACCATCTTCTATACCAAAAAGGATATTATCTCTGTCAATGACAAAAACCGATTCAAAGCTTGATACAAGTTTATTTTCAAGAGATATAAAAGGATAGTTTATATTTTTATATGTTCCGTCTTCCATTGCCCTCAACACTCCTGATCTGACATCCCTGAAATACCAGATATTCTGAAACCGGTCCTGTATCAGCCTGTCAGGGTAGTCTCCGGCAAAATAGTTATCAAGGCCCCTGTATCTTTTAATACTATCCTGTTCACTCACGCTGTATATCCCCCCGGCACCTGAAACCAGAAGCTCCCCATCCACTTTCGATATAACCGGGGAAGGGCCTAGATCAGGAAATTCTTCTATACTGAAAGTGTCAATATCGCTTATAACACTGTAGTCATTATCAAAAACCAGCTTAAATAAGCCTTTATAACCATGAGATACCCATAAATTACCCTCTGAGTCCCACTCGATATACCGTGATGATTCCGAGAAGTCTTTAACCCTTGACTTGTATTTCCATTTATCATTCTCTTTTTCGAGTAGTATCAGGCCGTCATAGGTTCCGGCAACAAGCATATTGTCGCGTCCGGGTACCTTTCTGAACAACCACACCCCGTTAACCGTGGAGGGACTTATCATTTCCGCCCCATGCTCCCCTACCTCAAAAACCCCTAGGTTATGTCCGCATAACATTGTATTACCTGTCTTATACAAACTCCAGACCTGTCCGTCCGTGCCGTCAACCTTGATAAAATCATCCCTGTCCTTAAGCGGACTGGCAAAGGTTTCGTCTTTGATAGTGAAAAGTCCCTGGTTGGTCCCAAAATACCACTTACCGAAATTTCTTTCTATCACATAGCCCGTTCCCAGGTCATAATAGCCCTGCAGGAAGGTTATGCTTGACCGCAGGTTCACCTTTACAATGCCATTATCCAGACCACCCCATATATTACCGTCGCGGTCCACAAAAAGGCTTAGTACGGTATTATTATTCAGGCCCTTATCCTTACCTATCTGGAACACCAGGCGACCTGACAGGTCTGTTATAACCATCCCTGACTGTATAGTGCCAAAAACCAGGTACCTGTCTTCATAAGTTGCAGCGCAAAAGATATTTGCATTTTTCAATATTTGATTGGCAGGCACCTCCCATGCGGTCACACTTTGCATGTCCCATAGATAGAGACCTTCTTTCATGGTGCCGATAACTATCAGGTTTTCAGAAAGGGGCAATACCG
>JBKHBA010000071.1:0-10532 GCA_046542595.1 Bacteroidales bacterium
CCTTCGGCAATGAATACAAGATCAACAGCCCTGTGATGATCTTCTGTTCCAGATATTTTTTTGTAGCCAACATTTTTTACAGGCTCCCTGCGTATGAAATAGTCATCCGGATCAATGACCGTCTCATATACTTTTTGCAGACTCCCGTCTTTCATGTACTTTTTAAGGATGAAGCTCACATCTTCTTTAGGAAAAGGGAAGGTGGCCACCTCGTAAAAGCTGCGTTGCATCTTTTTTGCCTCTGCAGTGGTCTGCCATTCCTGGAATAAAGATCCGTATCCCCGCGAATAGATCAGCTTACCGGATTCCCTGTCATAAATTTCGTAACGGAGGTTGCCGTAATGGAAGGGGTCAACAAGGTTCTCAAGCGAGCCTCCGTAAAAGGGCTCTTCTTTCATGCCGAGAGGATAGGCGTTTATGGTTTCATGATCGCCTGCAAGCATAAAATCAAACCTGAGGGTACGGTCGGTAAAGTAATCATCAAAGTTTACCTGCGCGCCGGCAGAAAATGATATGATAAGAAAAGCAATTATCGGTAATTTTTTCATCTGTTTAAAATTTTTAGCTCGCAAGCTCGGTTCATGGTCGTTTCATTTTATATGATTTTTATTTAATTATAGAAGCTATACGCTTATCAAGTGCTTCCTGGTCAAGGGTAAATGATGCCAGTCCGGCCAGGTTGAGCAGTGTGTCAGGTGCAATTTTCCCGGCATTTAGCTTATCCAGCCATGTTGATCGCAGCGGTATCTTCCCTTCATCACTTATCTTCTGTTTCTCTTCAGTGCTCAGGGTGGGGAACATGTCTTCAAAGCCTTCATCGTGGAATATCTTCTCCAGGTCTTCCGGATCCTTTATCAGTGTGTTACCCAGCATTCTTGCCAGGTTTGACAGCCTGCTGTCAACCTCCCAGAATTTATTCATTCCTTCCTGCCCGGGTGCAATATCCAGTCCGGGTTCATAATCTTCCTTAAGCCTTGATGTAAAGTTGCCCGGGAGTTCATTATATCCTGATTTTGCAACTTTCGGGGGCATGGTAAATACATCTACTCCTGCCAGTGCCTCCAACTGGTCATGGTGCCTGATACTTGCCGCTATCAGTTTTGTTTTTGTATTGATGGAAGACCTGATTTCCGATATATATTTTTGTGTTTCAATCACGGTTTTCTCTCCTGTACCGGAACCGTCGCCAATATTATTATCAGCCACATATGCACCTATGCGGCCAAGGAAAACATTAAGATAATCAGGCCTGGCTATATTTGCGGCAAGCACGTTTTGCCTTGCACTGAAACCCAGGGTGAAGTTTATCCTCACACCCTTATCCCTGAGCAGCCGTGCCCCTATCAGTCCGGATATGGTATGAGGCACTTTTATAATAAAGCTGTCCGGACAGATATCCCTGTACCTGAGTCCGTAGTTTACTATTTCATCCACATCATGAGCTGTTGCCGTATGCAGCTCAACGCTTACCAGCCCGCCAAACTTTTCAGTCAGTCTTAATCCGTGCCTGGCATTGAGGATAAAGGCTGTCTCCATTATCTGTTTTTCCCTGGGCAATGATCCCAGGAGTTCCTGTGTGCGTGAGATAAAATCATCATAGATGCCTTTCTGGATCACCTTGTTTATGAGAGTATTATTTGTTGTAAGTGCTTCCATATCCCCGCTCCAGATCTCAAGAGCTTCATCCATATCGCCGGTATCAAGCCATAATGTTGTGCCGCAGCCTTTAAGGGCCGTCCAGAAGCTGTCTGACGGTCTGTCTACAATTTCTTCGTTTATATCTTTCTGTATGTATTCCCTGATTTGTTTTTCCAGTGACATAGTATTTATTTTTTTATTTATTTGTTTAATGATTTAAAGTCATCGCCTGTGGGGTACTGGAACACGCGCAGCCCGAATTCCGGGACCACTGCCAGCAGGTGGTCAAAAATATCCGCCTGTATGGATTCATAATTTGCCCATGCCTGGTCATTGCTGAAAACATATATTTCAATGGGCAGTCCTTTTTCTGAGGATTGTAATTGTCTGACCAGGAAAGTCATATCATTATGTATCTTGGGATGCTGATGCAGGTATGCATTTATATATGCCCTGAAGGTACCCACATTTGTCATCCTTCTGCCGTTCACAAGTACGCTGTTGTCAATATTATGTTTTTTGTTGAATTCCTCCATGTCTTTTTCCTTACTCTCGATATAATCCTTTAGTATCCGGATTTTTTTCAGCTTTTCTACCTGTTCAGGGTTAAGGAAGCCTATGCTTTTAATATCGATATATACTGACCTTTTAATCCTGCGTCCGCCCGACTCCTCCATGCCCCTCCAGTTCTGGAATGATTCCTGTATAAGGGCATAGGTGGGCAGGGTGAGTATTGTCATGTCAAAATTCCGTACCTTAATGGTATTCAGAGTTATATCCATTACGGTTCCATCTGCCCCCCTTGATGGCATCGTTATCCAGTCGCCAACCTTAACCATATCATTGGCTGAAAGCTGCACACTGGCTACCAGTCCGAGTATGGTGTCCTTAAAAACCAGTATTATCACCGCTGCCATGGCACCCAGGCCGGCAAGCAGCTTACTGATATCCTTATCCGTTATAACAGATATCATTATTAAGCCGGCGACAACCCCCATGAATATCTTCAGCAGTTGCATATATCCTTTAATATGCCTGTGCCTGGATATGGGCAGGGTAAGGTAGATATTATGCCATGCGGTAATAAAGGCAAAGAAAAAAAGCGTGCCCGCAAGTACCATATAAAGGTAGGTGAGGGTGCGTACAAATTCCAGCCATCCCGGGTATGGTTCAAGAGCCCATCCGGCCATAAGGTAAATGATGATGGCCGGGGCAAAATGGGACAGCCGTGTAAAAACATGGTTATCAAAGAATATATCGTCCCATTTAAACTTTGTTCTCCTGACAATCCTGGCTATCACCCTATCAATGATGAACCTGGTAATAATAAATGACAGCCAGCTTAGTATGGCCACCAGAAAGACAATTATCATTGTTTCCAGGAAAACTGACAGGGTCTTGCTCAGTCCCAGGTTGAGAAACATATCCCTCAGGAAAACAACAAGATCGAAATCACCGAACATGGTAAAGAAGAATTTTTAAGTTCAGCCCAAAATTAGACAATAATAATGAAAAGTCCCTGATAATTATCAACCCGGTTTCTCCTGTTTTATTTTGATGCTTTCAGCGTAATCTCCCTTGTCTTACCCAGGTCTATAACGGCAGCTCCGCGTTCCGTTTTTATGCGTGCCGGCAGACTGTATGACGGTGCAGGTGCGGTCTCTGAGGGCTGCTCCACCCTTAACCTGGCTTCAGTGGTATATTCGTTTGCCCTGTCAAGCTTTATTACCACATCCCCGCTCTTTTCATCGAAAGAGACAGATTCAAACCTGCCGGCATCAAGTGTCAGCCACAGTCTGGCCGGGGCAATGAAAACCCTTGACCTTGCTGCTGTGGTCGGTATAAGTGATATCCTGGCTTTTTCCTTCCTTATATTACCGCCAAAGGACACCCAGCCGTACTCATCATGATTATACAGGTAGCTGGAGCTGTTAACAGCATATCCAAAAAAGCCTGACCCGTAGTCGCCTGACAGGTGATCAATCCTCAGTGTTGACGGATAGGCATGAAAAGCGGAGGGACCAAATCCTTCGGGTGTAATATTTGCCAGTGCTCCCATCATGCCTGCATGTCCTACCCTCAGCAGGTAGAAATCACCGGGATTATCGCGATACTCGCTCAAAACCGGTATTGCATTCAGGGCTGATCCGTAATGATGAAGCTGCCTTTCGATGCGCCTCAGCTTGCCGGCGTACTGGAAATCCCAGTAACGGCGTGCACTGCCGTTATATCCCCAGTGGGGCACTGCCGGCATATATGCCAGTATGGCATTGAGGGTTACATCCGCTTTCTCCGGATAACCAAAATATTTGGACCATATATATACCTCTTCCTGTCCGGTTGAATCCCAGGGCATCTCGCTTCCGAAAGGGTATTTCAGCGATTCCCAGAGGTCTGCCCGGCCCTTCATCTTATCTTCCAGCATTGACGCCAGCTCATCCATGCCTTCACGCTGGAGATCCAGCAGTATAAGGAAGAAGATGGTGCCTTCCATCTGTCCGAACTGAGCATAATGAGGAGCCTGGTCCACCATGGCTACAGCCGTATGGCATGCCTGCTCCAGGTACCATTCCCATGAGCCTTCCACAAGATTGTTGTGGTTGCGTTTAAGCTGGTACATGACCCACCATGCAGATGCTACGTGGGGGTAGTTATATGAACGTACGGTTGACCTTGCTTCCTCCGGGGACCATGCTGACCATCCGCCGTAATTAATATTATCGCTGTAGGTTCCTTCCGGCATATTATCAGGGTCATAGTAGAACATACTCTTTCTTACCCCGTATTTTTTCTCTCCCTCACTGTACTGTATTCCTCCCCACAGTGTATGGTTAACAAACTGCTGCATCTTTTCCAGTTCTACGGCATCAGGCTGTATCAATTGCTTCATCATGGCAGCCAGCCATGAGCCTGCGCCTCCCTCATCGCTGAGACCGGCAATCCACGCCCTGGAATCCTCTGTAACCTGCTGCATCTTTGCGTAGTCATAGCTTATAACCGAAAGATGACGGTCAAAAGGATCATCAGGATCCTCGAACCATTGCTCATTGGTAAGAAAGGACCCCATATTCTTTACTATCCCTTCTTCTGGCCTGATAACCTTGTAGTGTATGGTCTGAGTGGTCCCGTCCTCATAGCTGACAGTGAGCCTGGCCCTTCCATGCTTTACAGGGGTGATATTATAGTTTTTCCATCCTCCCGGGCTTATTTCACCCTCTTCAAATGTCAGCGCTCCGCCGGGATGTACGTCAAGTGAACGTATATCACTGCTGTAATTGAGCAGCAGTCTTGCTTCGATATCAGCCGGCAGCACATATCCCGGTAATCCTACCGCTACAGGGCGGTTATGACTGATAAGGGTATTCTCAATATCCCTTATAGTTGGTGAGAGAACAAACCTGACACCATACTCGCGTGATTCACCCGGGTTCAGGCGTACCGACTGCGGGTGATTCCACTGCTCTGCCCCGCTCCATTCCTCATCGGCATATGCTTTTGACAGGGCCATCCATTCATAAAAACCCTCGAAGGTTATGCCTCGTGGTGTGCGATCTTCCAGCAGGGGTTTATATGCTTCAAATGCAGTGTTTTTCCATGGCAGCACCAGCAGTACGGGACCGTGTCCGTGCAGGCGTGTTACCTGCAGATAGCCTGCATCCTGTCCAATATAAGGGTCATAAAATGAGCATTCTGCATGAGCCTCATCCAGACTTTTATCCGCCAGTATATTATTGAATACCATGGGTATGCCCAGCGATCCTATCTCAAGAGCTTCCACGCTATTATTCTCTATCCTGAAGCGCAGCAACAGGCCCTCACCGTCTTTCTCCCAGTAACGTTCCACCTTAAGAGGTATATCATCGCTGAAAGTAGCAGTGATATCTGCAGCGGCGAGTATATCACCCGTTCCTGCTGCAGAAAGGGCCTTCACCGGCTGCCTGTCAGTGGCAGTGGAGTAGTGCTTCCATTCATCCTGCTCTATACGGCGCACCCTCAGGTTGATATCGCCCAGGTGGTACAGGTTGTTGCCCTTGCGTACCTCCAGCCTGTCAGCCGGGGTAAAATCAAACTCGTCCTCTCCTCTCGGCTGCAGTGTGGCAATGGTTTGCGATTCCTTTACCAGCCTGATATTAAAAGCCGGTGTAGCGGTTTCTATAAAGCCACCTTCAAGACCCAGTGTACCCTCTTCAGCGGCAAGACGCTCCCATGGCGACTGTGCTGTTATCAAAAGGGTATGTGTTACAGCAATGATTATAAGCAACTGTAAACGTTTGCTGATAAGAGATATTATCTTTCTTTTCATGTGAATTATATTTAATTTATTTCATTGGCCACATGGAACTTACCATTAAAAAATAATCATACTCTTAATGTGAAATAATGATGATTTTTTAATGGACGTTTCATTAGTCCGGATTTTTATAATTATTTGAATATTTGCTTGTTTTGCCTTATTCGTTTTTTATATTTTCAGAAGTGTAATATATACATTTAAAATATTACTGCCAAATTTTTTTGCTGCAATCAGAATTTTGGTTGGTGACTTATCTCATCCTGCTTTCCGTGATTATATAAAGCAGTATGCCGGCGGCCACTGAAACATTCAGTGATTCTATGCTGCCTGTAAGTGGTATGGAGAGTTCAATATCGGCCATGCTGAGTATTTCAGGAGATACGCCCCTGTCTTCGGAACCCATCACCAGCACCGCCGGTCCGCTGAGCTTATCAGGCCCGATCCCGGATTTTCCTTTTTCTGAGGCACAGATTATTTTCAGTCCTGATTCCTTAAGGAACTCAAGTGTTTTAGTTATGCTTTTTACCCTGGCTACCGGTATCTTATTCAGTGCTCCTGCCGATGTTTTTACCGCTTCTGCATTGACACGTGCGGCTCCTTTCTCAGGTATAATGATACAGTCGGCCCCGAAACACTCGGCACTGCGGGCTATAGCCCCGAAATTACGAACATCGGATATATTATTGAGCACTATAATCATGGGATCCCTTCCTGATTCATAGATGCCGGGCAGCAGTGTTGCTATATCATGATATTCAATAGCAGACAATAAAGCTATCACCCCCTGGTGGTTCTTGCGGGTTGTCCTGTTAAGCTTTTCCAGTGGCACCAGCTGGTATGGTATGGAGTGTTTTTTCAGTTCCTCTGTGAGCTCGGCGTACAGGGCTCCTTTCATCCCTTTTTTTATCAGCAGCCTGTCAATTGTCTTTCCTGATCTTATGGCTTCAAGTATTGGTCTTAATCCGTATATAAAATCCGTGTTGTTCATTCGTTATAATCTTTCTTTATAGTGAAACCATTGCCCTGTGTTATTCGTTTCGTTGGTGAGATCACTCCAGTTTATTTATTTTTTAAATTCTTCTTTATAGAGGAACCGCTTCACCGGGTTATTTTTTTCAGCTCACTATATTCCTTCTGGATTATCAAGCCTGAATACTATACCGGAGCGCCATGTGCGAATGGCCTGGTCCCAGTATGTTGTTACGCTCTCGCTCCTTATAAGTATATAATCATTGGTAGTAAAGGGATTATCCTTTTTACTGAAATTAAAGTACAGGTAGTCATCTTTAATATTGTACCTTATTCCCCAGCCCTGCTTGATTTGTTTTTTCAGGTAACCCCATCTTTCGCCTTCTGTTGTTTTATAGACCCTGTCGGGCGGACCATAAATAATATACATCATTCCCCTGTCTGTCCGCCAGCCCTCCTTATGGGAGGTGAAGAAAAAATTAGCATAAAGCACCCTGTTATAATATATCCTTATCAGTTCACGTGCCCTTTCTATATTACCTGTTATATCAAGCCAGAACTCATCCAGTGCTACCTTCACCCTTTCACTGTTCCTCATCTCTTCCAGCTCGTCCTCATTAGTCAGGTAGATAAGTGGTTCTATCATTGTTTCCGGCTCGCTCATACCCGGGTATTCATTGCCAAAATTAAAGAAGGTATATCCCTCGGCTATGTTTTTATCCGGACTGCACATAAATATGCCCCGCCGGGGAAACATAATGGGAAGGGTGTCTGAGTATGCCAGTGAAACTATTTCTTCCGCCTGGGTTTCAATGCTTTTTTCTGGCACCAGAATGGAGGGGGGTGCCGGAATATTTTCATCAGGCTCAAAGAACTTAATGAACAGGCTGTCGGTATCATACCTGTATTGAAGGTTCACAAATTCATTAGGTCTGAGAACGGGATTAAAAAGGTAAATTTTATTGAAATGTCCGCGCACCCTGAAATTATTTCTGCTCAAAGCAGATGTTTTGTCAAAAGGTATGTGAGCATGAACCCTTGTATTTCTTATCAGATCCTTGATGACCAGCTCAGCCTCGTATTTTGAGCCTTCTGGCGCCTGCATTGGTATAGTGTAGGTGTACTGACGGTTACCGGAGTCTTTCCTTATGGTGATATTATTGAAGCCTGTATCAACCTTAACCCTTCCGGCTGACATATCATACAGGTTATATATTATTACCATTGTCGCCCTGGGCACTCCTTCGGGGTTTGCTTCAGTGAAGAAAAGGTCATTGGAAAAGAACCTTACTGTCAGTTCCGACACCTCATCACTGGTATTATATACCTGGTATCTGGGATGTATGGGGTTTTTAAGGGGGTTGTACAGGTATGACAGATCGCGCTTATCTGTTGACTCCATGACTGTGGCACATGATCCCAGCATAATAATTATAAGGAGTGTTAAAAATATATTACTGATCTTCCCCATAACTTGTGTTTGTTTGGTAAAAATAGCAAACTTTATTCTTTTTCACCTCTTCCACCTTATCCTCAGCCTGCATAATTCACTGTGGTCATTAGCCCTTATAACGGAATGGTCAAAAACATTTTTTTCTTTTTGTGCCGCAAGAACCCTGATCTCATCTCCCGGCAGTGATTCATGCAGGTAATTTATCTCTGCCGACTCAAATACGTTATGCAGCCTGTATTCCAGCGGATAGCTGTCGAGGGCCCATTTTATATAATGTACGTTATTGACATGCATATTTACATCCAGGTCAGAATATTTAACGGTGTACAGAGGAGAACGGTATGATATGTCTTTTATTCCCTGCAATTTGCCGGGTACCCTGTCAAGAGCCCTGTTTTCACTGAACCTGCCATCCATTTTTTCCAGTATCCTGTCAGGTCGCAGGGGTCGCCGGCTTTCCCTGTCTGCCATGAGCCAGCATGATGTGGCAGCGCCGTAGTTTTTTCCATTCTTACCGCAGACCTCAAAATCGCGTAATGCAAATATCCCTTCCAGTCCCCGGGGCCATGTTTTTATTATTATCTCTTCTTCCCACCCGGGTATGGTTTCCATATGTACCAGTATCCTTGACAGCACCCAGAACATATTATTCCTTTCAAGGTCTTCTTTGCCAAACCCCAGTACCGTTGCGTGTGCTGATGCTGCATCCTGCAGGTAGTTAAAAAGTCCGGGTATGCCCAGGCTGCCGGAGGCATCCGCTTCATAGCTGCTGACCCTGTATGGTCTTTCCCTGACGAGCTTATCCACTGGCTTCTTTTTTTTCTTTGAACCGTCCAGTTTATCACTGGCTTCTGTTCTTTTCTTTGAGCTGTTCAGCTTATCCATTGGCTTCTGTTTTTTCTTTGAAGCGTTCAACCTCGAGGGACAGCGATTCCCATATTTTCATTTCAGCCCTTATCATCTTATTTATCTTTTCGTACTCACCGAAAAAGTCAGGGCTTGATATGGCACCGGGCTCTGAGTCCATCTTATTATCCATTTCCTCCTTTGCTTTCTCCAGCTCCTCTATTTTTCTTTCTGTTACGGCCAGCTGTTTACTTTTCTTTCTCAGTAACTTCTCATCTTCCTTTTTCCTGAGGTACTGCATCTTATTACCGGAGATGTTACCGGTGCCTGAAGTATTGTGTTCATTATCCTTTCTTTCTATTGACCTCAGGTTTTCTATTTTTCTTTTCTTCAGGAAATCATATATGCCTCCGTTATATTCCTGTATCTTATTAGCCCTGAATTCATATATTTTATCTGCAAGATTATTGAGAAAATCCCTGTCATGCGATACAACAATTAATGTGCCATCATATTTCTGCAGAGCCTGTTTAAGCACGTCTCTTGACTGCATATCCAGGTGGTTTGTCGGCTCATCCAGTATCAGCAGGTTATATGGTTCAAGCAACAGTTTTATCAGGGCAAGCCTTGATCTTTCACCTCCGGAAAGCACCCTTACCTTCTTTTCTGTATCTTCTCCGCTGAAAAGGAAAGCTCCCAGTATATTCCTTATTTTTGTTCTTATCTCACCCCTGGCAATATTATCTATTGTCTGGAATACAGTGAGCGATTCATCCAGCAGCTGATCCTGGTTCTGGGCAAAATAGCCTATATTCAGGTTATGTCCCCTTTTAAGCTTACCACTGTATTCAAGTTCACCCTTAATTATCCTGGCGAATGTGGTTTTTCCTTCCCCATTGCGGCCCACAAAAGCTACTTTCTCTTTCCTTTCCAGCATAAAGTCAATATCCCGCAGTACCTCGTTATCTCCGTAGCTCTTTGATAATCTTTCAGCCTCGATAACTATTGTGCCTGACCGTGGTGCCGGGGCAAACCTGACGTTTATGCTTGAACTGTCCTCTTCATCAATCTCCACCCGATCCAGCTTCTCCAGTTTTTTTATTCTTGACTGAACCTGTACGGCCTTTGTGTTTTTATACCTGAATCTCTCAATGAATTTTTCATTATCCTGGATCATCTTGCGCTGGTTGGTATATGCAGCCATCTGCTGCTCCCTTCGTTCTTTCCGCAATTCGACATATTCAGAATAAGGAACTTTATAATCAAATATCTTTCCCAGCGACAGTTCCACTGTGCGATTTGTTACATTGTCAAGGAATGCCCGGTCGTGGG
>JBKHBA010000072.1:0-10475 GCA_046542595.1 Bacteroidales bacterium
ACAGCCTTGCCCTGTCAGATCATTCAGCAGGGATTATTGATGCCTGCAGGAAATATTTGGATGAAAGGATAAAAAACAGCAGTACACCCCTTTATGGAGTAACAACCGGCTTCGGTGCCCTGCATGACCGTATTATAAGTCCGGATCAGCTTAACCAGCTGCAGAAGAATCTTGTGATGTCTCATGCCTGCGGCACCGGGAGGGAGGTAAGGGATGATATAGTCAGATTAATGCTTCTCTTTAAGATACATGCCCTGGCACTGGGTAAATCGGGAGTGCAAACCGGCACTGTTGAAAGACTGATAGATATGTATAATGCCCGTGTATATCCTGTTGTCTTTGAGCAGGGCTCGCTGGGCGCTTCCGGCGACCTGGCACCACTGGCACACCTTGTCCTGCCACTTATAGGCCTGGGTGAAGTCAGGTATAAGAACAGGAAATACAGTTCCGGTGAGATAAATAAAAAGATGGGATGGCATGTTATTGAGCTGCAGTCCAAAGAGGGACTGGCACTGCTTAACGGTACACAGTTTATGAGCGCCCATGGCTTTTACGTAATAAGGAAAGCCCGGCGGCTGCTGCAGATAGCCAATGCTGTATCTGCCATTTCACTCGAAGCCTTCGATGGCCGGTATGATCCTTTCCTTAAGAACCTGCATGATATACGCCCGCATAAAGGTCAGCAATATGTGGCATCCTTTATAAGAAAGGCCCTTGATGGGAGCGAGATTACAGTAAGGCCCAAGAAGCATGTACAGGATCCTTATTCCTTCCGTTGCATACCGCAGGTACACGGAGCCAGCTATGATGCTATTGAACATGCAGCGCAGACTATAATGACCGAGATTAATTCCGTTACTGACAACCCAACGGTATTCCCTGATGAAGACCTGGTCATCTCGGGGGGTAATTTCCACGGACAGTCACTGGCACTTGTCTTTGATTATATGGCTATAGCCCTGGCCGAGCTGGGCAATATATCAGAGAGGCGTGTCTACAGGCTTATATCCGGACAGCGTAACCTGCCCGAATTTCTTGTGGCCAACCCCGGTCTGAACAGCGGCTTTATGATGCCGCAGTATACAGCTGCCTCCATTGTCAGCCAGAACAAACAGCTGGCCACACCTGCCTCGGTTGATTCCATACCTTCCTCTAATGAGCAGGAGGACCATGTCAGTATGGGAGCCAATGCCGCCACCAAACTGCTTACCGTGACGGAGAACCTGGAGAAGGTACTGGCCATTTAACTGCTCAGCGCCGGTCAGGCCCTGGAATTCAGGCGTCCACTAAGGTCATCAGACTATATAGAGAGTATTATCTCCGCCTTCAGGAAAGAAATATCTTTCATAGAAAATGACCGTGTTCTGTATACAGAGATAAGCAAATCAATAAATTTTATACGCAGTTTCGATTTCTCTGTTTAAGAATATGCTTTAACCTTAGTAAGCAGTTCTGTCTTCTCTGAAAAAAATGCTTTAAGCTTAGTAAGCAGTTTTGCTTTCACTGAAAAAAAAGCTTTAAGCTTAGTAAGCAGTTCTGTCTTCTCTGAAAAAAATGCTTTAAGCTTAGTAAGCAGCTTTGCTTTTCAGCTTAAAAACCTTCCATAAGCCATCCTCCCCGAAGATTTTCCATAAGCTGATCTGCCTTCCGGATTACTGGTTATTGCTGAAGGCTGCGAATGCGTCCGAACATATAATCCTTAAATTTGTTCTCGGCATAATACAGCATGATAACACTTGAGGGTGACAGTATCTGGCTGTATCTTTTATGATATTCAGCTTTCAGCTCAGCTTCTTTTATATCAAGGCTTATAAGTCTGTCAGCCAGCTTACCGGGCTCACCGCCTGTTGTACCACCTCTATACTGTTCTGCATGCTTCATAATATTACTTCTCTCTTTCTTTATCTTATCCCTTTTACCGGTGAACTCATTATATACAGGCCAGAATAGTTCTGCTTCACCCGGGTCCAGGTTCATTGTCCGGGTAAAAAATGCAATTTTTTCAGCATCAATAAATTCTGTGCTCCTGTTCTCAATAACACCTTGCTGCTCATCCCTGCTTATGACTCTGTTTATATCACTACCCTCCGGCAGAAGCAGTCTCAGGCCGGTATATGATATTATAACAAGTGCAATCATGGCCGTTGCCAGCATAAGAACCGGCCTGGCTATCTTTTTAATATGTGTTTTCAGTGAACCGCCACTTTTTTCTTCCTTACTTATACCTGGTCCCGGCTCGTCTGACCCTTTGTCCCGTTCATCCATATCATGGACACTGTTTCTTTTATTATCGTTTATCATGGCTGCTGGCTTTATATCAGCTTTCTGGTCATCATCTCAGAAAACCCTCAGTGAAGATGACTTCCCGGATTCAATACTGAACTGTTTCTCTATGGTGTAATGTGTTGCTTTTGCGTGCAGGGGGCGGTAGATAATACGATATGAGCCGGGCAGCAGCACCAGGGGGATGGTTTTTTGATACGTATCAATGCTGTATATCCGCTCTATATCTCCCTGCTTCTCAATAAAAAGTTCGCATATGCCCGGGTTTTCTATAAGGAAGGTTATAACGCCTGGCTGGGGCAGGGTAACTGAAGTAAGCTCACCAGGGCTTATCTCAACATCATCCAGCACTGTTACAGGTATGGTTGGTATCTCAATATCGTACAGTCCGCTAATATAGTCTTTCCTTTCATTTATCTGCTGGCGGCACAGTGTTTTCATGTCGCCGTCCTGCCTGACAATAAACCTGAGGTCCTTATACTGCCTGCCTTTTTCCTGGACTATCATTAAAGTCCCCTGCGGTGCATCAATAGCAGCTGTATTATGTTTGCCCGGGGCCAGCCGCAGGCTGTCGAGGGTAACGGGGGGCACCGTATGTACCTTTATGCTGTAATCAATAAGGGGATCTATCCTCAGGGTGTCGGGCCTGCCCCTGTTATTCATGGTATGAACGAAATTGTATTTCAACCTTCCTGATTTAAGATTATAGAAAGACACAGGCACATCTGTCTCCGAGGGCATGCCATAGCCGTCAATAAGGTTAACCTGCAGGCTTGTCTCCGTCAGCGCATGGGTGATAACTATGTCAAGTACCTCGCTGAACCGCTCTTCGGTGCCTGCATTATACACAGATCCCAGGCAGCGAAATGATTCTTCGAATTCAGGATCAAGGCCTATGCCAATGATAAAAGGTTTCAGTATTATTCCCTGTTTCTGCAATTCTACTGACACAGCACACGGATCACCATCACAGGCCTCAATGCCATCTGTTATAAGAATTATGATATTCCTGCATTCTTCACAAGCGCTGAAATCATTTACCGATGCTGCCAGTGAATTGGCTATGGGTGTGGTGCCTCTGGGCGAGAGGGCGCGCATTTTCCTTACAATACGGTAGGCATTATCAGGGGCAAAGGGTACCTCCAGCCGTGTGTCGTTACAGTCCTGCGGCGGCACTACGCTCTGGTGACCATATACCCTGAGGGCCATTTCAATATTACTGAAATTGTTCAGGCTGTCAACAGTTCTTGCCAGGAACCTGCGTGCAATATCTATCTTACGGTCATCATCCCATCGTCCGGACATGCTCTGCGAACAGTCAAGGATAAAAAGTATCCGGCTCGGAACCTCGCTGTCTTCTGCCTGCCGGGCATGTACAGGGGGTCCTGCTGCAGTAAGTGTCAGCAGGGCAAAAAGGCTTAATGCCTTCTTTATTGTATTTATTCCTTTTTTGTCAGGCAACTTTATACTCATAAACCATCGTCTGTGTAATAGCTATATCAAATTTACATAAATAATAAACGTAAGTATAAACATAATTATATAAGTCTTGCATCTCTTTTTGATTAAATTTGCCATCTCCAATAACCAATATTAAAAATTATGTCACTTCAGTGCGGTATTATCGGTATTACCAATGTAGGTAAATCAACCATCTTCAATTGCATATCAGACACAAAGGCTGAGACCAATGCCTATGCCTTCAGTGCAACACGGTCAAATATAGGATCGATAAAGGTGCCTGATCCAAGGCTGGAAGAGCTTGAGAAACTGCAGCCTACGGAGAAGGTAATACCCACAGCTGTTGAGTTTGTTGATATACCCGGACTGGCAAAGGGATCCAGCAGGGGCGAGGGAGTAGGCAATAAATTTCTGGGTGATATTAAGAACGTCGATGCCCTTATTCATGTACTCAGGTGCTTTGAAGATGATAACCTGCCCCATATCGACGGCTCGGTTGACCCGCTGCGTGACCTGGAGAATATTGATTTTGAACTGCAGGTAAAAGACCTTGAATCGGTTGAGAAAAAGGTAGAGAGGCTGGAAAAGGTTGCCAGATCAGGCGATGCGGATGCCCGCAATGGTGTTAAGGTGCTGAAAAAGGTGGCCGGACATATAGAAGAGATGAATAATGCACGTGACCTTGAGATGAAGCCTGAAGAGAAGAAGTATATCGAGGACCTGTTCCTTTTTACCGTAAAACCTGTTATCTATGTTTGCAATGTAGATGCCGGCTCGGCCGTGGAAGGCAATGCATGGGTTGACAGGGTAAGGGAACGCCTTGCAGGCAGCAATGCGGAGATACTGATTATCGCAGGTGCCCTGGAAGCCGAGATATCGGAACTGGATGATGATGGTGACCGCCTTGAATTCTTAAACGATTCCGGCCTTTCAGAGCCGGGTGTCAACAAGCTTGTGAGGAGTGCTTACAGGATGCTTGACCTGCAGACCTTTTTTACAGTGGGCCCGAAGGAAATACGGGCATGGACCATCAAAAAGGGGATGACGGCACCACAGGCTGCAGGTGTAATACACTCGGATATGGAAAGGGGCTTTATAAGGGCAGAGGTGATGAAATACCATGATTTTGTTGAACTCGGTTCAGAACAGGCCTGCAGGGAGGCCGGAAAGTTCTATGTGGAAGGAAAAAACTATATTGTGGGTGATGGCGATATATTGCATATCAGGTTCAATGTGTAAATTTGAATTACGCGGGCGCTAATCACGCTGCTTGCGGCGGGATTAGCGAGCACAATAAAAATTAGCAATTAATCGATGATTGGCTTCGCCGGGCTAAAGGTTCCTGGCGGCAAGCCGCGAGGAGAGTCAATATGCTACAGATAAAAATAGTACTGCTTATCATTATTACAGGCTTTGCCGCAGTGGCAGATGCCCAGGATAAGCCTGATGAGCAGCTGGCTGAACAGGTACGCAGATACGGGCAGGCGGAGGTCAGTTTTTTATATCCGGGTTATGACAGCCTGAGTGCTATAAGCAGGCTGGTGCCGGTGTCAGCAGTTAAAAAGGGGAGGGCCTACTGTGTTCTCTCAGCAAAAGATATAGACACCTTTCAGTCATTGCAACTGAACTATAAGATAATACCCCGTGAAGAGAGCAAGTCAGTTGAGTCGGCATCATCGGTGGAAGAAGCGATGAACTGGAACCTTTATCCTACTTACGGGCAATACGACAGCATCATGCATAAACTGGCATATGATTATCCTTTTATATGCAGGGTGGACACCATTGGCCATAGCGTGGAAGGAAGGCTTATACTGGCGCTTAAGATATCGGATAATGTGCATGAGGATGAGGATGAGCCGGAGGTTTTCTACACATCAAATATGCATGGCGATGAGTTGCAGGGCATGGTGCTGATGCTGCAGCTGGCTGAGCACCTGCTGGTGAATGCGGATAAGGGAGGACCGGAACAGGCCCTGGTTGACAGCCTGGAGATATGGATCAACCCCCTGGCCAACCCTGATGGTACATATCACGGCAGCGACACAATCACTTACCCTACGCGTGCCAACGCCAACGGAACAGACCTGAACAGGAATTTTCCGGATCCGCTTAATCCGTCAATAATGCCTGATGTGGAAAATGTTGGAATGATAAATTTTATGCGCAGCAGGAATTTTGTGCTCTCGGCTAATTTTCATAGCGGATACGAAGTGGTTAATTTTCCATGGGACAGGTGGCTGTCCAAAGTGCCGGCAGACAGCCTGTGGTTCTATAATATAAGCCGCCGCTATGCAGATACGGTACATCAGCACTCGGCAGAGACCTACATGGATTCTTATAACGACGGTGTGGTGAGGGGTGCAGTATGGTACCGGATAGAGGGTGGACGGCAGGATTTCGTAACATATGAGCTGCAGGGCAGGGAGGTGACTATAGAGCTGGATAATACAAAACAAACACCGGCAGCACAGCTTCCCCTGCTCTGGGAATATAACTACAGGTCTTTCCTGGGCTACCTCGAGAATGCATTTTATGGTATCCATGGCAGGGTGGTAGATCATATTACGGGAGAACCGGTTATGGCAAAGATATTCATTGAAGGACACGATAAAGACAGCTCCCATATTTATTCAGACCCCGGAACAGGAAGCTTCACCAGGATGCTCAGTCCGGGTACATGGAACCTCACCATCACTGCCGGTGATTATGCACCGGAGCATGTATCAGGCATAACTCTGGAAGAAGACGTGCAGAGGTATATTACGGTGAGGCTGGGTGATACATCACTGACAGACAGCATGGCCGGTGGTGATGATATCAGGTTATGGCCGGTGCCGGCAGGTGACCGGCTGTATATCAGTGCCCCTCTGCTTGCACAGGGCAGGGTGGATATAAGTATATATAATAAGCAGGGGCTGGAAATGCTAAGATTCATTAAAATATACAGGGGTGAGGAGAGTATGGAGCTGGATATAGGTGGCTTATCACCCGGCTATTATATTATCTCCCTGAAGGATGCCTCAGAAAGCAGGTATCACCGGAATTTTATCAGCTACTGATTTTTTTTATCAAAGCATGTTTACAGGCAGGTCCGGGTTCTTGCATGTAATATAAAAACCTATATTTTTGCCCTTTGTTTTACCGGTCACTTATCTGAGCCCTGGCAGGAGGGATATACATAGCATATGAAAAAGACAAGCGCATATACCATCATTTTTTTCCTTATAGTTGTTTCGTGGCGGTCATCTGCCCAGGATGCCTACATACCTCCTGAAAGGCCAAAGCTGGTTATCGGCATAGTAATAGAGCAGTTCCGCTATGATTATATTGATAAGTACCGTGACCTGTTTGGCAGCGGAGGTATATTAAAGCTGATCAATGAAGGCACATTCTGCAGGAATGCCTCTTATGATTATTTTCTTACACAGTCGGCTCCCGCTCATGCCACCCTGGCTACGGGCACATCGCCCCGTCATCACGGTATAGTGGCGGATAACTGGTATGTGCCTCTCAGGGAAGAGATCATATACTGTACCTCTGACAGGAATGTTGATCCCATAGGAGGCAGCTTTGAAAACGGGCTCCATTCACCTGCCAGGCTCTTTCCCACCACCTTTGCTGATGAGCTGAAGATGGCCACCGCAGACAAGGCCAGGGTTTTCGGACTGGGCTTCAGGGAGCATGGTGCCATACTGGCAACCGGACATACAGCAGATGCTGCTTACTGGTATGATAATATAAGCGGTACATGGATGACAAGCAGTCACTATATTGACTCCCTGCCCTCCTGGGTCAATGATTTTAATGATATGCGCCTGGCCGATTTTTACCTCGATCAGGAATGGAATACCCTGCTTGAAATGGATGAATATACGGCCTGCCTTCCGGACACCAGTGATTATGAAGCGGGATTGTCAGGTCGCTCGGTTTTTCCATATGATCTGAAACAGATGAGCACCAGCTCGGTGCTGGGTGTGTTTAACAGGAAAAGAGATTATTCGCTGCTGGAAAAAGTGCCGGCATCGGACACATATACCACTGATTTTGCCATTCGCCTTATTGAAGAAGAAAAGCTGGGAGAGGATGAGGTGACGGATTTTTTGAGTATTACATTTTCCGCAACAGATAGAATTGGTCATAGCTACGGTCCGGGCTCTGTGGAGATGGCTGATGCTATATTGCGCCTTGACCGCAACCTGGAACATCTTCTGTCTTATATTAATGAGAATGTGGGGAAAAAGAATGTGCTGGTTTATCTTACCTCGGCACATGGTATAGCTGAGGTGCCGGATGTTCTGAAAGACAGGAAAATACCTGCCGGTTACTTCAGGCATAACCAGGCCATAACACTGTTGCGCAGCTATCTGAATGTGATATACGGCCAGGGTGACTGGATCAGGGGTTATTACGAGAAGCAGCTATACCTGAATCATATGCTGATAGAAGATTCAGGGCTTAAGCTGCCGGATATACAGCGTACAGCTTCCGGTTTCCTGACACAGTTTAACGGTATATCATCCGCGGTTGCAGGGTCGGTGCTGGCCAATAATGAGTTTACCAGTGGACATTTTGCCAGGATGCGCAAGAGTTTTGACCCTACACGCAGCGGTGATGTTATCATCAACCTTAAGCCAGCCTGGGTTGAGAACGGTGGCTGGATAACAAACCATAATTCGGTGTATGAATATGATTCCCATGTGCCTCTTATATGGTATGGATGGAAGGTCAACAGATCAAGCATCACAAGGAAGATAAATATGAATGAGCTTGCTGCCACCCTTTCGGCATTATGCAGGCTGCCCTTTCCCAATGCCTGTTCAGGAGAACCTATGATAGAACTTTACAGGTAATTGGTATGCTTTTTGATTGTTGTAAGCCGGTGCAGAGGAAAAAAAAATTTTTATGTTTTATTCATTTTTTTATATTTGCATGAATTTTTTAAACGTAACTAAATTAAAATCAATTACTATGGGAGTGTTATTAAGCAGAAGTCTGAAAACAATAGCTGTGCTTTTATTGATGGGCATTATGCCGGTTATAAACGGGCAGGTGACAATAAATGATGTGAAATCATCCTTTAACCAGGCTGTTCAAATGGAGAAGGTTGATCCCCAGTCATCTATCAGCTCATATGAAAATGTTGTTGAGCTGGCGGACCAGGTTGGTGGTGAAGAGGCTGAAAAGATAAAGAAGCAGGCACAGAACAGGATTCCGAAAATGTATTACGAAGCTGCTAAAAAGCTGGCCGGAGCCAGGGATTATGAAGGGGCAGTAGAGGCGCTGGATGCTTCGATAGAGGCATATAATGCATTGGGTGACAACAGGTATGCTGCAAGGTCGCAAAGAACAATACTGAGTATAAGAGGCGTGCAGGCATCCACTGCAATCAACGAGGGTAATTATAATGAGGCACTGGGATTCTATGATGATGCACTGGAGAGAGATCCCAATTATGCAAAAGCCTACCTTGGTAAGCTGGTTGTTTATAATGAAATGGAAGATCCGGATAAGATGGAAGAGGTTGCGGTAACCGGACTACAGATTGCCGAGCAGGAGAGGGATAACAGGACTGCGGGTGATATAAAGAAAGTGATGAGAGGCTTTTATTTTAAAAATGCCCAGACAGCTATGGCAGCCAAGGATTATGAAGAAGCAGAAAGTAACCTTAAAAACTCGATTGAATATGGTAATAGTAATACTATAGTCCATTACCAGCTGGGTCTGGCCCTTAAAGGTCAGGAGAAATGGAATGAGGCGGTTCAGTCATTCAATGAAGCACTTGAGCTGGAGTCCGGGGGCGCAGAAGACAAGGCCAAGATATATTTTGAGCTGGGTGGAGCTTACCAGGCGCTGGGTCAGGATACACAGGCATGTGAGAACTATAAGAATGCTTTACACGGAGAGTTTAAGGAAGCAGCACAGTACCAGATAGACAATGTGCTTGAATGTAACGGTTAAGCCGGCTGATCAGGTATAAGAAAAGAATAATGGTGCGGGTCCCGGTGATCCGCACTTTTTTATTAATGTACCCTGTAGCTGTCCCTTACCCTGCACACTTCACCCGGCAGGTTTTTGTTATCCTCATATCCGTTGCCCATTATTATCATGTCTGCACCGGCTGAATAAACTATCCCGGCCTCCCGGGCCGACCTTATTCCTCCTCCGACAATGAGCGGGACCGATATGGCCTGCTTCACTGCCCTGATCATTGATTCCGGCACATGATGGGTGGCGCCGCTGCCAGCCTCCAGATATATAAGCTTAAGTCCAAGCATCTCACCCGCCATGGCTGTGGCCACGGCAATATCTGTCTTGGTTGATGGTATGGCCTCTGTCTGGCTCATATATTCGACCGATGTTTTTACACCGCAATTGATAAGTATATACCCTGTTGGTATAATGGCGGAATTCATTTTTTTTAGCCGGGGAGCTGCCACAACATGGTTGCCTATAAGCAGATCAGGATTCCTGCCGGAGATAAGTGAGAGAAGGAGTATGTTGTCGGCCATATCTGTCAGTTGCAGCAGGCTGCCCGGGAAAAGGACAACAGGGATACCTGTTGTCTCCTTTATTTTTCCTATGATCTCACCGGGCTGAACACTGGTAAGGCTGCCACCGATAAAAATAAAATCAGGCCTGCTGTGGCTGTCGAGCCCTGCAAGGTGCATTATATCTTCAGGGTCATAATTCTCAGGATCAAGGAGCAGGGCTATACATCTTTGCTTTTT
>JBKHBA010000073.1:0-10460 GCA_046542595.1 Bacteroidales bacterium
CAGGCCCTTACCCGCGAGGCGGGACTGGTGCGGGAAAGTCACGGTCACTCGAAGACCGGGCCCGCCAGGCTCCCGGTGGACCGGGCTTTCACCGTCCCGGGTATCGGCACCGTGGTCAC
Source organism: Bacteroidales bacterium (assembly GCA_046542595.1). GTDB lineage: Bacteria > Bacteroidota > Bacteroidia > Bacteroidales > VadinHA17 > UBA9300. The sequence goes on from JBKHBA010000073.1 coordinate 120, forward strand.
GGGAACCCTGCGTGGTTCTTCGGTGGCCGTGGGTGATGAGCTGGAGGTGATCCCCGGGAATCTCGGCACTCGAGCCCGATCCATCCAGATCCACGGGGGCTCGGTGGATGTCGCCCCGGCCGGCGGTCGCGTGGCCATAAACGTCCCGGATCTTTCACCTCGAGAGTTGCCGCGGGGCGTGTGGGTTGCCGAGCCCGGGCGGTTCTTTTCCCATCGCGTCTTGGCCGCACGGGTGCGTGTCCTCGCCCAATCCCCTCCCATAGAGGAAGGGGACATCCTAACTTTGCACATGGGCACCGCCGAGGTCTCGACACGCCTCGTAGTGCTCGACGGCGATCGCATCTCCCCCGGCGGTCGGGGTTTTGCCCGCCTGCATCCCCGGGGTGGTGTACCCGCTGCCTTCGGAGATCGCTTCATCCTCCGCAGTTCCTCTCCGGTGGATACCGTCGCGGGGGGGCGCATCCTCGACGTGCACGGATACCGCTACCGCCGCGGCCGCGAGGATGCCCTCGCTCTCCTCGAGGAGCGCGACTTTGGAGATAGCCTGCGGATTCTCTCCGCGGCCCTGGCCGGGATACCCGCGTTCAAGTTTCCGCCGCGGATAAGCGACATCGAGAGGGATCTGGCGGCCCGGCCCGGGTCGCTGGAACCGGCCCTGGAAGAGCTGGTACAACGCGGCGAGGTAGTTCGGCCGCGCGGGGATCTCGCCATGCTTTCCGAGGATTGGGAAGAGATGACGTCCCGGGTGCTGGCCCTCGCCGAAGAGGCAGTAGCGCGGGATCCGCTTTCCCGCGGTATCCCCACGGAGATGGTCGGGCGGCGCCTCTATCCCTCCATGGACACCGAAGTCTTCGAAAGCCTCGTGCGGGTGATGGGCGAGAGGGGGATACTGCGCACGATTTCCGGGCGCATCGCCCCGCCCGATCACGATCCCTCGCCAGATCGGGAAACGGAACAAATCGCCGAAGACCTGATCTCTAAGATGGCCGAACGGGGACTATCCCCGATGGATCGCTCCGAGGCGCGGGATCTTCTTCCCGCCGACCTCCGCGAGCCCCTCATCGACTATCTCATTCGCGAAGGACTCGCGGTACCTGCCGGCGAGTTTCTCTTGGAGCGGAGGGTCTGGGACGACCTGGTTCGGTCCCTGGCGGACTGGTTTCGGGAAGAAGAGACAATCACCGTCTCCCAGCTGCGCGACCTCGCCGCCACTACGCGAAAGTACGCGGTGCCCCTGGCCGAGGCCCTCGATGCCGCGCGCATTACCCTGCGCCGGGGAGATTTGCGTTACCGGGGACCGGGGCTGGGTGAGTTTGAAAAAGACACCCGGCCCGGTGATAAGCTCACTTACGGAGATGGCCACGTTTAGCCGCATAGTACCATTACGCGACGATCAGCGGGGGGATAGCGTGGGTCGAATCTACGACGCGGAAAGACTAAGAGAAGAATTGTCCCGAATAGATGGTAAGGGCTACAAAGCTTACAAGGACATCACCGGAGCATACCGTATCGATGAATTCACAGTTTTCATCGATTACGTTCAGGGGGATCCCTTCGCCGCTCCATCCAAATTGCGGATACGCATCGATGCAGAGAACGCTGGCTTTCCCCAAGAGCTCAGCCGCACGCGCGTGCGGCGAGTTGGCCTGGAGGATTACCTCCTGCGCGCCTTCGCCCGTGCCCTCGCAAAGGCCGGGGCGTCCCGCGAAGGCGCTTGCCAGCGTCTCGGCGGCTTCCTTCAGATCCCCGAGAATAATATTGATAACTGATTTGAGATCCATTTACCAGGTTTTATTTAAAATCATTTTTCTTTACTTTGCAAAGGTAATTAATATTTACCTTGACGGAAATTATAAGGGTGTCATAAACATTTATGCTCAATGCATTTTCTTGAAAATTCTATTGACCATGTAAATAAACGCGGATCAATAGAGGTTATTGCGGGATCGATGTTTTCCGGTAAAACGGAAGAACTGATAAGGAGGCTTAAAAGGGCCAGGATTGCAGGTCTTAAGGTTGAAATTTATAAGCCTGCCCTGGATACAAGGTACTCAGACAGCTTTGTGGTATCCCATGATGACCGTACCATTACATCAAACCCTGTGGAGAATGCTTCCATGATACTACTTCTCTCTTCGGATGTGCAGGTTATTGGCATTGATGAAGCACAGTTTTTTGACAGCGGTATAGTGGATGTCTGCAATGAGCTGGCTGACAGGGGGGTAAGGGTGATAGTGGCCGGGCTTGACATGGATTTCAGCAGGAAGCCGTTCGGACCCATGCCTGATATAATAGCCATTGCCGATTATGTTACCAAGGTGCATGCCATATGTGTTGAGTGTGGTAACCTGGCCAATTATTCTTTCAGGAAAACGGCCGGTAAGGATGTGGTGATGCTTGGCGAGCAGAATCTGTATAAACCCCTGTGCAGGAATTGCTTTATTAAACTTTCTGAATCAAAGGAGGAAAATTGAAGATAGATGTAAAGACTGTGGCAGCACTTACGGGCTCTGAGCTGGCCGGGGAGGCCGGACATGAGGTATCGGAACTGTTGATAGACAGCAGGAAGGTGTCTGATATGTCTGAAGGGATAATGTTTATAGCCCTGAAAGGGGATAAGCATGACGGACATAATTATATACCAGCATTATATGGGTCGGGCTTAAGAGTGTTCCTTGTAAACAGGGATCATTTCAGCTATGAGCCGGATAAATATCCGGGTGCTGCTTTTATTGTTTCGGATAACAGCCTGTCTGCCCTGCAGAAGCTGGCTGCCTGGAAAAGGGATCAATACCGGGGACGCCTTATTTCAGTTACGGGCAGCAACGGTAAAACAATAATCAAGGAATACTGGGGAAGTATGAGACTGTGATAAGGAGTCCGCGCAGCTATAACTCGCAGGTGGGAGTGCCCCTGTCACTGTGGGCCCTGGATAATGAATACCACAGTGCCGTGATAGAGGCGGGAATGTCAGAGCCGGGGGAGATAGCAAGGCTGGAGAAAATGATAAAGCCTGACATAGGTATATTCACGCATATAGGTGAGGCGCACCAGGAGAATTTTGCCAGCATGGATGAAAAGGTGAAGGAGAAGCTCGGACTTTTTGTTAATGCAGGCACCATCATCTATCCGTATGATAAGGAAAAGATTCGTGATAACATACTGAAGGACGGGCGACTGAAGGATAAGCGGCTTTTCTCCTGGTCTGCAGGCAGCGATGAGGCTGATGTTATAATACGACCGGACCCGGGTAATGTAAATGGCCCGGTCTTGAAGGTCGTTTATAAAGGCAATGAGTTTCTATGCAGATTGCCATTTACTGACGGGGCATCGCTTGATAATATCTCTACCCTTGTTGCAGTGCTCCTGTATCTCGGACTGGACAGCGGGCAGATAGCGGAAGGTGTGGAGAAGCTGCAGGCTGTGGCCATGAGGATGGAGAGGAAGGATGGCATTAATAACTGCCTGCTGCTGGAGGACTATTATAATTCAGATCCCGGCTCATTGCGTATAGCGCTGGATTATCTGAAGGGCATATCGGATAAGCAAATGACACTTATACTGTCTGATTTTGTACAGGGCAGCAGGAATAAGGAGCAGCTTTACCGTGAGGTGGCAGATAATATAAGGAAATCGGGAGTGAAAAGGCTTATTGGTATAGGCAGTGAGATGATGAGCTACCGCAATTATTTCACTCTGGAGGATACGGTTTTTTATGAGGATACATCTGATTTTATTAGTTCATTTTCGGCAGCTGCCTTCAGGGATGAAGCGGTGCTTATTAAAGGGGCAAGGAGGTACGAATTTGAACGTATAGGCAGGCTGCTGGAGCTTAAAACACACCAGACACAACTTACTGTTAACCTCAATGCTGTGCTGTCAAACCTTAATACCTTCAGGTCGTATCTGGATAAGGGGACAACCGTTATGGCCATGGTGAAGGCTTTTGCCTATGGTGCCGGGGCAAGGGAGATTTCCGGGTGGCTGGCCTATAACGGTGTTGATTTTCTTGCCGTAGCGTATACTGATGAAGGTGTCAGTCTCAGGGACAAAGGGATCACCAGGCGTATTATGGTGATGAATCCTGACATGTATTCGCTGGGTACAATACTGGAGTATGACCTTGAGCCTGAAATTTACAGCCAGGATATACTGGACTCTTTTATTGATGAAGCAGAGCGATACGGTGTTATAGATTATCCCATTCATATTAAGCTTGATACGGGTATGCACCGGCTGGGTTTTATGAGAGAGGATATTGACAGGCTGCTTTCTTCCCTGCAAAAAAGCACTTCGGTGAAGATAGCATCCGTCTTTTCCCACCTTGCTGCTGCATGGGACAGTTCGATGGACGATGTTACTCACCGGCAGGCAGCCGGATTTAAGGAGATGAGCGCTTATATACAGCAGCAGACAGGCACAGCCTTTACAAGGCATCTGCTTAATTCAGCCGGCATAGTGAGGTTTCCTGAATACCACTTTGATATGGTGAGACTGGGCATAGGCCTCTATGGTATCTCCGAGACAGAAATGAAGGGGCTGAAGACAGCAGCCTCCTTCCGCACCAGGATATCACAGGTAAAAACAATAAAAGCCGGTGAAGGGGTGGGATACGGATTAACGGATGCGGGGGAGAGAAGCCGTACTATTGCCATACTGCCTGTCGGGTATGCTGACGGCCTGAGGAGGCTGATGGGCCAGGGAAGGGGAAGTGTATATGCAGGAGGCCATTACCTGCCTGTTACAGGCAATGTGTGCATGGATATGTGTATGGTGGATATTACCGGTACCGGGCTGAAAGCCGGTGATGAAGCTGAAATATTCGGTGAGAATATATCAATAGATGATGTTGCAGCCGTATGTGATACCATACCTTATGAAATACTTGCCGGGATACCTTCAAGGGTTAAAAGAATATTTCTTTATGAATAGCAGCTGCGGAGTGGTCACTGTGCCTATCCCAGTGTGCTTATCCTGTCGAGCTTACGTGAATCAAGAATCTTGATTTTTCTCCCGTCAATGGATATAACATTTTCCGCGGCAAAGGTGGAAAGTGTCCTGATAGCATTGGAAGTGGTCATATTCGACAGGTTGGCTATATCTTCCCTCGAAAGGTAAGCCCTTATGGTCTTGCCATCCTTTTCATAACCATAGGTGTCTTTCAGCACTATCAGCGATTCGGCAAGGCGCCCCCGTATATGTTTCTGTGTTAATGATACAGTCCGGCTGTTAGAAAAACCCAGTTCCAGGGACAGCATCCTGATTATCTTTACGGACAGGTCCGGACTGTCCTTCACCAGCTTAAAGAAGGCATCCTTTTCAATTATGCATATTGTTGAATCCTCTATGGCTATTGCCGAGGCTGAATATGCCATTCCGGCAAATAATGCCCTGAAGCCGATCAGGTTGGCCGGCTTTATCATCTTCAGTATCTGCTCACGGCCACCAACACCTTCTTTGAATATCTTTACTTTACCGGTTGCCAGGCTTATCAGTCCCGTTGGCCTTTCACCTTCCTTGAATATTATTTCCCCTTTGCGGTAGTGGGCATAGGAATGATTCCTTACAAGTATATCCCTCTCTTCAGCGTTAAGATTTTTAAAGAGTGAACCCGGACTCTCAATGCAACCCTGGATGTAGTGATTTTTGTATAAAGTTGTTTTCATTTATGGTTTATGTTACAGAACATAGACAAAAATAACAAAAGAATTTTAAAAACACTAAATTAACATTTTTTAACACATTCATTAACAGTACGTTGTAAGGATCACGGACACAGATCATTACTTGTTATGTTTTAGAACATGCCACAAGAGGCAAAAAATGATTCCCATCACCTTTCCCGGTAAAACAGCTTATCCGGAATGAGTCTTAATAAGATTAAAAGTCTGCCACCAGTGGCATTTTTCTTCCGGGGCCAAATGCTTTGCCGGAGATTCTCAGAATGGGAGGGGCCTGGTATCTTTTATATTCAGATTTATTTACCAGGCTGATTATCTCCCTGACCAGGGAAGGAGTGATGTTTTTCCCTTTGATATCCTTCAGGGGCTTTTGCAATTCAATATACTGGTAAAGTATGGAGTCCAGTATACTGTATTCAGGTAGTGAATCGGAATCTTTTTGTCCGGGACGCAACTCGGCGGATGGTGCTTTTTTGATAATATTTGCGGGTATCACCTCCTTATCTTTATTAATAAAGGCAGCCAGCCTGTATACATCTGTTTTGTACACATCGCCCAGCACTGATATACTCCCGGCCATATCCCCGTAGAGGGTGCTGTAGCCCACGGCTGTTTCGCTTTTATTAGAGGTATTGAGAAGTATGTCCCCGAACTTATTGGACACGGCCATCAGCATAAGACTGCGCAGGCGTGCCTGTATATTCTCCCCGGTGACACCTTCATGTATCCCTTTCATTATACCTGAGAGTGATTCTTCAATTGCCCGGCAGGCATAAGCTATATTAATGATATCATATTTCACTCCAAGATTGTTGCACAGTTCTATTGCATCGCTCACTGAATGACTGCTGGAGTACATTGAGGGCAGGAGCAGGGCTCTTAGCCTTTCCGGCCCCAGTGCATCTGCTGCGATAGACAGGCAGACAGCAGAATCTATTCCTCCTGACAGCCCGATAACTGATGTTTTGAAATTCATTTTACTGAAATAATCTTTCAGTCCCAGTATCAGCGCCCCGTACATCATCTCCACGGTATCCGGTGAATATTCCTTATGCTCGCTGCTCACTGTTATATCCGCAAGCTCATAACTGGCAATATGTTCTTTAAAGGCCGGGAATATATCAGTGACATTTCCTGACGGTCCGGCTACCAGCGAATTACCTTCGAAAATGATGTCCGTATTACCGCCTACCAGGTTGACCATAAGAAGCGGCAGTTTCCATTTTGCGGCTTTATCTGTGAATATTTTTATTTTGCTTTGCGTTTTGTTATATGCAAAGGGTGAAGCTGAGATATTAATGATAAGGTCCGGGTTCAGCGCTGCCAGCTCCTGCATTGGCGATACGGGGTACATGCGCTGGCTGCTGAACTCATTCTCAAACTCCTGTTCATCCCAGAGGTCTTCACATATGGTAACGGCCAGCCTTTTACCATTCAGCTCCATGACTTTAAAATCACGTGAAGGTTCAAAATACCTGTACTCATCAAATATATCATAGGTGGGGAGCAGGCTTTTGTAAACCATATCCTGCACCTTGCCACCGGCCAGAATGTATGCTGCATTATACAATTTCTTACCGCTCTTATTCCTGTTTATGGCCGGTGCCCCGATAATAGCTGCAATATCCCTGCACTCTTCAGCTACCCTATCGATAGCAGCATAGCATTTATCAATAAAATCACTATGCTCGAGAAGATCCAGGGGGGGGTAACCTGTGACGGATAATTCAGGGAAGACCACAAGATCTGATCCGTCCTTTTTTGCTTTGCCTATGGCATCAATAATTAGCCTGCTGTTTTTCTCAAAATTGCCTACATGGAAGTTTAACTGTGCAAGTGTGATTTTCATATTCTTATCCTTACTGCTGGTACTTAAAAGTTCAGTCCCAGCTTGAATCTTATAATATACTGCCTTATCCTGTCGTCCGGCTGCCCTTCATTATCCTTTGTGATGTCCAGGAAATTATCTTCATATCCCAGTCCGAGTATTATGGCTGTGCTGCCTCCCAGTGAATATTCGGTACCCAGTGTTACCTGGTATCCCAGGTTAAAAAGCTTCAGTTCATCCATTACACTTTCTTTCTCAATATTGCGTGCCGCAATGCTGCCCTTGCCACCTATCACTATTTTGGGCTTCATGCCTACGTTGGCAAAAAATGTCATATAGCCTATCTGGTTGGATTTCATGTTAATGGCAAGAGGTACCGTAAGATACTGTATTTTATAAAGTATGTTTTCACCGGGATAAAGCTGGCTTTGTGAATTTTTGAAATTAATAGTGACAGTGTCGCTGTAATTAAGCCTGCCTGATGTGTTCATCAGGCCAATGCCTGTTGAAAAGGCATAGTTGGGTGCGAAGTATGTGTCAAAGGTCAGGCCATAGGCAAAACCGGGTCTTGCGCCATCATTCATTGTAGCTTCGGTGTCAGAGGAGAACCAGCTTATCAGCGGTTCAGCATAAAGCCTGAAGCTGATGCCCTGCGCATCTGCTCTCTGCAGTGGTAAGCATAACAGCAGTGCAGCGGGTATTATTTTTAATAAAGTACGGTTTATTTTCATATCCTTGCAGCTTGGTTATTAGTCATCACTGCGAAAGTAATAATTATAAATCAATCAAAACAAAGGGCTGCTTATTGCATGTCAAAAAAAAGCAATAATTTTGTTTTCATCAAAAACGTATATACCCGGAATGAGAGAAATAATACAAATATCCGTCTTACTGTTGTTTAGCCTTTTTATCAGCTCCTGCGGCGATAATCATTACAGGATAAAAACAAAAGGGCCTGAGCCGGAGATAGAGATGCTGAGACTTGAAAAGGATCTTTTTGAGACCGACCCGTCTGTACTGGAGGGCATGAAGGACAGCCTGCAGTCAAAGTACGGCTCCTTCCTGCAATTGTTTGCCTGGGTTATCAATGCCGGCAGCCTTGATGACAGTGAGGGTTATGATAATATGCTGGCCTTTGCAACCGACCGTTATAATTATGACGTGTATAATACGGTTATAGAAAAGTACCCTGATATGTCATCTTATGAATCAGAATTAGAAAAGGCATGGGCAAGGTACCTGTCTTATTTTCCCGGTTCTGCCATACCCTCAGTGTACACTTTTATTTCAGGGTTTAATAACAGTATAATAATTGGTGATTCTGTGCTGGCGGTTGGACTCGATCGCTATCTCGGACCCGGAAGCAGGTATTACAGGGAGCTGGGCATCTATAAGTATCTTACCCGGAAGATGGTTCCTGAAAAGATAGTTCCCGATGCCATGTATGCCTGGGCTAAGGCAGGCTGGCCGGCGGAGGAGGAGTCAGCACCTGAAGATCTTCTTTCCGGTATGATGTATGAAGGCAAGCTGCAATATTTTACCAAATGCATGCTTTATGACTATCCTGATTCATTATTAATGGGTTTTACCTCCGGCCAGATGACCTTCTGCAGGAATAATGAGCACCGCATGTGGGAATATCTTATTGAGCATGATATGCTCTTTACAACCGACCTGATGCTGATACGCAAGTTTACAGGTGAGGCCCCTTTTACAAATTATTTTACCTCGGAGTCGCCCGGACGCGCAGCTGTATGGCTGGGGTTCAGGATAGTGGAGTCGTATATGAAAAAGAACCCTGATGTAGGGCTGCAGCAGCTAATGAATGAAGATAATTACAGGATGATCCTGGATAAGGCTAAATACAGTCCGTCTAAATAAAAACCTTCAAATTGACAGAGGATTGTTCTGAAGACAGGGGGCTGTACCTGAGCCCGGGCTATACCAATTAAAAAAAGAGACTGCCCTTATGAGACAGTCTCTTTCTATGATTTCTCTGCTGTTTGCTTTTACTCAGGATGAATAGCCTCAACGGGGCATACATCAGCGCATGCGCCACAGTCTGTGCATAATTCCGGGTCGATTTTATAAATATCACCCTCGGAAATAGCTTCTACAGGGCATTCATCTATGCAAGTTCCGCAAGCAGTACAGTCATCTGTTATTACGTAAGCCATTTTTACAATTATTTTTAGTTATAAATACAAGATAACGACTATGCAAAATTACCTATATTTTTTAATTACAAAAGTATTATCGTGTATTTTAAGAACAGGTTAATTAAAGTCATATGAATCGGGGACATATTATATCCCCGTAAACATGATTCCAAGGTATGAAATTGTTTTCAGTCCTGTCAGCAAGGCTTTCTCATCCATGGTAAAGCCCGGCGTATGGAGTCCGCTCAGCCCCCTGGTTCCGCCTCCTATCCCCGTGCGGAAAAAAACCACCGGGTATTCCAGGGAGTAGTGTGCAAAATCCTCTGAGCCCATCCTGCGTTCCAGTCCGCATACCATATTCTCACCGTTGATCTCTTTAGCCATGGCCATGGCTATCCTTACATGCTCCTTATCATTTACCAGCACCGGGTACCCCTCCGGTATGTTCAGTTCTACTTTCACCCGGTATTTTTTCTCTATTTCCCCGCATATATCAGTAATAATACCGAGTATGTCTTTTCTTGCCTTCTCGTCAAAGGTTCGTACCGTACCTTTAATATTCACCTTATCGGGTATGATATTGGTAGCGCCCCTGGCCATAAAGCTGCCTATGCCCAGCACCAGCGGTTCATCTGTCTTATATTCATTTGCCGCCTCCTTAAGTTTTATTACC
>JBKHBA010000074.1:0-10436 GCA_046542595.1 Bacteroidales bacterium
TTTCCTGTCCATGTATGATGCCGAGCATCCGCACAGGAAGATGCAGGCATGCAGGCTTAAACCAAAGAAAAGAGAGATTATTTTGTTTGCATAAAAGAGGATATGGATTGCCAGGGCCAGGGATAAAAGTACCAGTGCCACATTACAGTAAGCTACCGAATGCAGGTACTGACCGCATATTATGCCTGTTGCCAGGGCAATGCAGTAGGAGGTGAATGGTGTCTTTTTATACAGCACTCTACAGCGATTACTGTATAAAGATACAAAATACGTCTTATCTTACTTTTTGTTTCGGAAGTATTGTCCTGTAATCGATATCAAATTTACCCCTGCTTATGCCTGCCAGCTTGGATTTAAGCAGCCTTTTCCTGATGGGGCTGACCCTGTCGGTGAAAAGGATTCCGTCGAGGTGGTCATATTCATGCTCTATAACCCTGGCCCTGAATCCTTTGATTGTTTCCCTGTGAAAATTCCATTCACTGTCAAAATATTCAATATTTATTATTGACTCCCGGTACACCTCCTCATGTATCTGGGGTATGCTGAGGCATCCCTCGTTCATAAGCACCAGTTCACCGGTCCTTTCAGTTATATAGGGGTTAATAAATACCTGCCTGAACCCTTCCATGTCAGGCTCATCTTTAGCCAGGGGTGAGCCATCGACAACAAAAAGGCGTATGGATTTTCCTATCTGTGGCGCTGCCAGTCCTATACCATCAGAATGGTGCATGGTCTCAAACATATCATCAATAAGGGTGTTAAGACCCTCATAGTCTTTATCTATATCTTCGGCCACTTTCCGGAGTACCGGGTGACCATAAACATATATCGGGTATATCATCTGTTAAAAATTATTTATAGGCAGAGCGCTGCATATAGGACTGAAGTATAAGAGAGGCACTTATCTTATCAACATTTTCTTTTTTCTGCCTTTCTGATTTTTTCATTCCTCCGTCTATCATAGCTCTTTGCGCAATGCTTGAAGTAAATCTTTCATCAACAAGGTGAAGGGCTGTATCCCTGAATATCTTTCTCAGCCTGTTAATAAAAGGATCAATCTGTTTTACCAGTTCTGAAGGCTGGTTATTCATTTTCCTGGGATAGCCTATGATTATTGCATCAACCTTTTCACCGGCTATATATTCTTTAAGGAATGCCTCCAGTTCCGTTGTTGCAATTGTTTTAAGGGGGCTGGCTATGATCTGGTCTCTGTCTGTCACTGCCAGTCCGGTCCTTCTCTTTCCGTAATCAATTGCAAGTAAGCGTCCCATCACCTGATTTAAAATATTCTGCAAAGATAATCAAGTAAGACTAAAAGATAAAATATAAAAGGCGCGGATCATAATGTCCGCGCCTTTATGCAGGTATCACCCTGCATTATTTTATATTCCGGCTTAGTATTCCATTGCTGCCAGGCGCTTATAGGAGTTATATCTCCATTTAGCGTTATTCTCGGCTGCTTCAAAGAGTACTTTTGCTTCTTCCGGGAATGATTTAAGCAGTGATGTATACCTTACCTCTGATTTAAGGAAGTCCTGGAACTTACTCCAGTCCGGCTCCTTTGAATCGAGGATAAAGGGGTTTTTGCCTTCTGCTTCGAGACGCGGGTCAAACCTGTAGTTATGCCAGTAACCGCTCTTAACAGCATCGGCTTCCTGTGCCTGTGCTTTACCCATACCGGCTTTCAGTCCATGGCTTATACATGGTGAGTATGCAATTATTATTGATGGTCCGGGATAGGCTTCGGCCTCGCGCAGGGCCTTGAAGAACTGCGCCTGGCTTGCACCCATGGCTACCTGTGCCACATAAATATACCCATATGTCATAGCCATCTGTCCCAGGTCTTTTTTCTTTATCTTTTTACCTGAGGCAGCAAATTTGGCCACGGCACCTGCCGGTGTTGACTTGGATGCCTGTCCGCCGGTATTGGAATACACCTCTGTATCCAGTACCAGTATATTCACATCTTCACCTGAAGCCATCACATGGTCCAGTCCACCATAACCTATATCATATGCCCAGCCGTCGCCTCCGAAGATCCAGACTGACTTCTTGACAAGGTATTGTTTGAGACTCAGAATTTCCGCGGCTACCGCATCTTTTTCTTTCTCACACGCACTGATAACCTTCTCTGATGCAGCCTTTGATGCTTCAGCATCATCCATGGCCTCTATCCACTCATTGAATGCTTCTTTTGTTCCTTTGCTGACACCGTTGGCTGACTTCATAAGCCTTGCAATACGCTCGCGCAGCTTGTTAATGCCTGTAGCTATACCAAAACCATATTCGGCATTATCCTCAAAGAGTGAATTGGCCCATGCCGGTCCGTGTCCGTCCTTATTGATTGTGTATGGCGTTGAAGGAGCCGAACCACCGTATATTGATGAACATCCTGTTGCATTGGCAATTATCATCCTGTCGCCAAACAGCTGGGTAACAGCTTTGACATAGGGTGTTTCACCACAGCCGGCACATGCACCTGAAAATTCAAACAGGGGCTGGGCAAACTGGCTGTTCTTAACTGTTTTCATCTTATCAACAATTGTATCCTTATATCCCACCTCTTCATGCATATAGGTCCATCTTTCTTTTTCCTGGAGCTGTGAATCAAAGGGCTTCATCACCAGGGCCTTCTCTTTGGACGGGCATACGTCGGCACAGTTACCGCAACCGGTGCAGTCGAGCACGCTCACCTGTATCCTGAATTTATATTCTTTCAGGGCTCCCACACCTTTTATTACCTCTGTTCCTTCAGGTGCTTTTTCCACCTCTTCATCGGTGAGCAGGAAAGGCCTTATTGAGGCATGCGGGCATACATAGGAGCACTGGTTACACTGTATGCAGTTATCGGGCAGCCATTCGGGTATCCACACAGCTATGCCGCGCTTTTCATATTCTGTTGTTCCTGCAGGGAATGTGCCGTCTTCCCTTCCCCTGAAGGCGCTGACAGGAAGGTCATCACCTTTCTGTGCTATGATAGGATTGACAACGTCCCTTACAAATTCAGGAATATCATCTTCTTTTTTGGCCTCTTTCTCAGTGGCATCTTTCCAGGAGCCAGGCACATCTATCTTCACCACCTTACCTCCGCGGTCGACAGCTGCATAGTTCATATTAACGATTTCTTCTCCTTTATTACCATATGATTTAACGATAAATTTCTTCATCTCGTCAACTGCCTTGTCATAAGGTATCACACCGGCCACCTTGAAGAAGGCGCTTTGCATTATTGTATTGGTGCGATTGCCCAGACCTATCTCTTCAGCTATATCGGTGGCATTGATCATATAGAAGTTGATATCATTCTCAGCCAGGTATTTTTTTACCGCGGCCGGCAGCTTATCTTCCACCTCTTCTTTTTTCCATGTTGCGTTAAGCAGGAATGTTCCTCCTTTGGCCAGTCCTTTGAGCATATCATATTTCTCAAGGTAGGCTGATACGTGGCAGGCCACGAAATCAGGTGTATTCACCAGGTATGTTGACCTGATGGGAGTATCGCCGAAACGCAGGTGGGATATTGTTATACCGCCTGATTTCTTTGAGTCGTAGGCAAAATATGCCTGGCAGTATTTATCCGTTGTTTCACCTATTATCTTTATTGAATTTTTGTTTGCCCCTACCGTACCATCTGAGCCCAGTCCGTAGAATTTAGCTGTATACGTACCTTCGTCGGTTACGTTAATCTCCGGCAGCAGTGGTAATGAGGTATGCGTTACGTCATCATTGATACCGAGGGTGAAATAATTTTTAGGTTTCTCTTCTTTAAGGTTTTCATAAACGCTGATGATCATGGCGGGTGTAGTATCCTTGGAAGAAAGACCGTACCTGCCACCCACTATAAGGGGTCTGTCATCTTTCTCGTAGAACATCTCGCGCACGTCATGGTACAATGGTTCGCCGTTGGCCCCTGGCTCCTTGGTACGGTCGAGCACAGTTATTTTCTTCACTGTGTCCGGCAGTACATCAAAAAAGTATTTACTTGAGAAAGGGCGGTAGAGGTGCACCGTGATGAGTCCTACTTTCTCTCCCTTCTCAGACAGGTGATCTATTGTTTCCTTTATGGTTGAGGTAACGGAACCCATGGCTATAATGATATTCTCTGCATCGGGTGCACCGTAATAGGTGAAAGGCTTATATTCCCTTCCCGTGACAGCAGATAATTCCTTCATATAGTCCGCAACGGTATCGGCCAGCGGCTCATAGAAAGTGTTAACCGATTCCTTTGCCTGGAAGAATATATCAGGGTTCTGTGCCGTACCCCTGGTAACGGGATGTTCGGGATTAAGAGCATTATCCCTGAACGACTGCACAGCATCCCAGTCCATCAGCTTCTTCATATCTTCTGTTTCCAGCATCTCCACCTTTTGTATCTCGTGTGATGACCTGAAGCCGTCGAAGAAGTGGAGGAAGGGTATTCTTGATTTGATGGATGACAGGTGGGCAACAGCTGCCAGGTCCATTATTTCCTGTATGCTGCCTGTTGCCAGCATGCCGAAGCCTGTCTGCCTGGTGGCATAAATATCGCTGTGGTCGCCGAATATTGAAAGGGCATGTGCCGCAACCGACCTGGCGCTCACATGGAATACCCCGGGAAGCAGTTCACCGGCCATCTTGTACATATTGGGGATCATAAGCAGCAGTCCCTGTGAGGCTGTAAAGGTTGAAGTCAGCGCTCCCGATTGCAGTGAACCGTGTACAGCACCTGCTGCACCTGCCTCTGACTGCATTTCGACTACTTTCACTTCCTCACCGAAAATATTTTTCCTTCCGTTTGCGGCCCATTCATCAATAAATTCAGCCATGTTTGAAGAAGGAGTGATAGGATAGATGCAAGCAACCTCACTGAACATATAAGCAATATGTGATGCTGCCTGGTTACCGTCTAATGTTATAAATTTTTTCTTTGTTGCCATATTATAAAAGAGTGTTATTTGGTTAACAATAAATATTTTGTTTGATCAGTAATATGAATGATCGTTTTAAAAAGCCTACTGGCCGTTCATTGAGATAAGGAATTCTTCATTTGAACGTGTCTGACGCATCCTGTCGCGCAGAAATTCCATTGCTTCCACTGCATTCATATCCGTCAGGTAATTCCTGAGGATCCATATCTTATTAAGGAAATTCTTATCAAGCAGCAGGTCTTCCCTCCTTGTACTTGATGCGGGGATATCAATAGACGGGTATATTCTCCTGTTCGACAGCTTGCGGTCGAGCTGAAGCTCCATATTACCCGTTCCCTTGAATTCCTCGAATATTACATCATCCATCTTTGAGCCTGTCTCGGTAAGTGCTGTTGACAGTATCGTCAGTGAACCGCCATTCTCAATATTACGGGCGGCACCGAAGAACCTTTTTGGTTTATGCAATGCATTGGAGTCAACACCTCCTGAGAGTACCTTGCCCGATGCGGGTGACACTGTATTGAAGGCTCTTGCCAGCCTTGTTATGGAGTCGAGCAGTATAACAACGTCATGCCCGCATTCAACCATTCTCTTGGCTTTCTCAAGCACAATATTGGCCACACGTACATGTCTTTCGGCCGGCTCATCGAAGGTGGAGGCAATAACCTCGCCGTTTACGTTCCTGGCCATATCAGTCACCTCTTCCGGTCTCTCATCAATAAGCAGTATCATGAGGTATACCTCCGGGTGGTGTTTGGCTATGGCATTGGCTATTTCCTGCAGCAGTACTGTTTTACCTGTTTTTGGTTGTGCTACGATCAGTCCTCTCTGTCCTTTCCCGATGGGAGCGAACATATCAACCACCCTTACCGAGAGTGTTTGTTCATTGGGTGAACATAATGTAAATTTCTCATTTGGGAAAAGAGGAGTGAGGTAATCAAATGGTACACGGTCACGTATAAAATCGGGTGTACGGCCATTTATCACCTGTATTTTTATCAGGGGAAAATATTTCTCGCCTTCCTTGGGGGGTCTTATTGTACCCTGCACTGTGTCGCCTGTCTTAAGCCCGAACAGCTTGATCTGTGACTGTGACACATAGATATCATCCGGTGAGTTAAGATAATTATAATCTGCTGACCTTAAAAAACCATAACCATCAGGCATTATCTCCAGTACACCGGTATTTGAAACTATACCTTCAAACTCATACTGGGGCTCCTTTTTTTCATGCTCTTTTACATGTCTTCTCTGAGCATCGTGGCGCTCACTGTCACCGGCCTGTCTTTTTTGTCTTTCATCAGGCGCCCTGTTTGTTTCTTTCCCTTGCGCCTCAGTGTTTTTTTGTTTATCCTCGGCCACGTTTCTCTGTACGGCAGTATCAGGCTTGTGCCGGCCCGGCTCATCCTTAACGCTATCTTTACCTGAGTTACGTTCTCCTGGTTTACCTTGCTTGCTGCCCTTATCCTGCCTTCCGGGTTTGCCGGGCTGTGCCTGCCGGCTGTCAGTTTCCTGCCTGCCGGGCGCTGACTGTTCCGGCCTGCTGTCCGTTTTCCTCCTGCCGGGTTTGCCTGTTTGTTCCTGCCTGCTGCCAGTCTGCTGCCTTCCGGTTTTATCCGTCTGCTCTGCCCTGCTACCAGTCTCCTGCCTGCTGCCAGCCTCCTGCCTTCCGGGTTGATCATCCGGCTTTTTTTCAGCGGCGGCAGCTTTTTGTTCATTTTCTTTTTTTGGACTCCTGACATATTTGTCATCGGATTTGGTCCTGGGTCTTCTGCCCCGCCGTTTGTCGGATTCGGCATCAGTCTTTCTGCCCTCCTGGCCTTTATTCTTTTTGGCTGTTGAGGTCTTGTTTTCAGAAGCTTCAACTATTGCCTGTTGATCAAGAATGAGATATATCAAATCCTGTTTACGGTATGATTCTACTCTTTTGATCTTAAGATTCTTGGCTATCTCCCTTAATTCAGGAAGGAGCTTTTTGTTTAACTCAAGAATGTCGTACATAATTATTATTGTAGGAAAATGTTAATGAAAATTGTATGAATAATTTTTTCCAGAAAAACCTGTTTCAGATTTGAAACAGGGTGCGCACGGATAATTTAATATTCTATGCGGCTAAAACCGTTGCAATTATAAGCAAATCCTGAATATAATACAATACTAATATCCTAAAAAAAGGTTAAAACTCAAAAACATAAGGTAAAAAATTGTTTTCCAGAGCAAAGTATATATTAAAAACAGCTATTTTAGAATGATTTTAATTTATTTCAGTGTTGCTGATTTTCATTTTTATTATTATAATTGTCATAGCTACCTGATGATACACAGATATATTTAAGGCTTATGCGCCAGTTAAAGATAACACGACAGGTTACGAACCGTGACACTCCTTCGCTTGACAAGTACCTGCAGGAGATAGGTAAGGTTGATCTGATCAGTCCTGAAGAGGAGGTTATACTGGCCAGAAAGATCAGGAAGGGCGATAAGGAGGCACTGGGCAAGCTGGTAAAAGCAAATCTGCGTTTTGTGGTTTCTGTGGCCAAGCAGTACCAGAACCAGGGGATGAGCCTGCCGGACCTGATCAATGAAGGTAACCTGGGGCTGATAAAAGCAGCCCAGCGATTTGATGAGACACGGGGGTTTAAGTTTATCTCGTACGGTGTGTGGTGGATCAGGCAGTCTATATTGCAGTCCCTGGCAGAGCAGGCACGGATAGTGAGACTCCCGGTAAACAAGATTGGGTCAATAAATAAGATAAACAAGGTTTTTGCAAAGCTTGAGCAGGAATTTGAGAGGGAGCCCTCATCCCAGGAGATAGCCGATGTTCTGCAGATAGCTCCTGAAGAAGTTAAGGAGGTGCTGAAATCCAATGGACGGACACTCAGTATGGATGCCCCGATAAGCAGCGAGGAGGATAATGATATGTACGATGTGATGTATAGTGATGATAATCCGAGTCCGGATAAACATCTTATCAATGAGTCGCTTACATATGAGATAGAACGTGCTCTCAGCACCCTTTCTCCCAGGGAGTCAAAGGTGATAAAGCTGTATTTCGGTATTAACATGAAGCATCCGCTTACCCTGGAAGAGATAGGAGAGGAGCTTGAACTGACACGTGAGAGGGTGCGCCAGATAAAAGAGAAAGCACTGAAAAGAATACAATACACTACCCGGAGTAAAATACTTAAGACCTACCTGGGTTAATTCATAATTGATATCTTAGCCGAAAAAGGAAAATATGGATCACCTGGTTTCACCTTCATTGCTGGCTGCTGACTTCGGGCGGCTGGACAGGGACATTGTAATGGTTAACGGCAGTATGGCCGACTGGCTTCATCTTGACATAATGGATGGTGTGTTTGTTCCCAATATTTCTTTTGGCTTTCCGGTAATGAAGTATGTGAAGGAGCTGTCCGAAAAGCCCCTTGATGTGCATCTTATGATTGTTGAACCCGACAGGTACCTTGAGCGCTTCAGGGATGCCGGTGCATCGGTGCTGACCGTTCATTACGAGGCCTGTCCCCATCTTAACCGTACTGTGACAGAGGTACGGCGACTGGGAATGAAGGCCGGGGTGTCGCTTAACCCTCATACCCCTGTATCGGTTCTTGAATCCATACTGCCGTATATTGATATGGTGCTTATAATGACTGTTAACCCGGGTTATGGTGGCCAGGATTTTATAAGTAACAGCTATGACAGGATAAAGGCTCTTAAAAAGATGATAATGGAAGGAGCTTATGATGTGCTGGTGCAGGTTGACGGCGGTGTGGATATGGATAATGCCGGGAAATTGCTTGAGAGCGGTACTGATGTGCTTGTTGCAGGTAGTTCTGTTTTCAGCTCGGATGATCCCCCTGGTATAATAAAAGGTCTTAAGGAACTCTGATCTGAGGATGTTGTACTGATTATGTATTTGGGCAGTACCGCATTAATCTGTTATACTGTGCAGCTCTTAGCGGCGATGTTTGTTTACCGGCTGTTTATGTTCCTGTCAGAATCTTCAGTCTCTTTTCTTATATAATCCAGGATATCATCTTTCTGTGCCGGATGGAACCATTCAATATCCCGGTCTTTTGCCCACCATGTCATCTGCCTTTTGGCATAGCGCCGCGAATTTCTCTTTATCAGCTCAATGGCTTTATCCCTGCTTATCTGCCCGTCGAAATACATAAAAAACTCCTTGTATCCCACGGTGTTAAGAGCATTGCTATGACGGTATGGCAACATACTGCGCGCTTCCTCCTCCAGCCCCCTGCCTATCATTATGTCTACACGCCGGTTGATTCTTTCATACAATTCCTGCCTGTCCATGCGCAGCCCTGTCTTAAGTATTTTAAAATCCCTGTTCCGGCCCTTTCCTTGAAGGAAGCGGGAATACGGGGAGCCTGTTGTTTCACATATCTCCAGGGCTCTGAGTATTCGTTTATGGTTTTTGAGGTCTACCTTGCGGTAATAATCGGGATCCAGCACACTGAGGGCCTGCCTTATACTTTCAAGTCCTTCTTCCTGGTATTTCCTCTTATACTTTTCCCTGACCCCGGGGTCAACATCAGGTATATTGTCAATACGGCCACAGGCTGCATCTATATAAAGTCCGGATCCACCGGTCATTAAAACAGTATTATGATGCCTGAAAAGCCTGCGGCTTAACTCAGTGAAATCCTGTTCAAAGTTACTTGCACTGTAGTAGTCCTCAACCGATATATGCTGTATAAAGTGATGCTTTACTTTTTTTAGCTGTCCGGGTGAGGGGACGGCTGTGCCTGTTGACATCTCCCTGTAGAACTGCCTTGAATCGCATGATATTATTTCTGTATTAAAATAAAGGGCTATATCAATCGCCAGGTCCGTTTTGCCAATGCCGGTGGGACCCAGAAGTATAATGAGTGTATTCTTCATTGAGGGGCAGAATGTTTATTCAGCTGTCTTCGTAGTCATCCATGTTTTCGAGGCCCTGAAGATCGGGGTCGTTACCATTAAAATCATCATCGTCCTCATCCTCGCTGAGCCTGGCAACAGCACTTGTGAAGCGTGAGAACATAACCTGTTGCGGTGGCCTGCCCTGGGAACGGGTGCACAGGGGGTATATCCTTTCTTCTTTTTCTTCCGCCTGTCCTATGCATTCTATAAAGAGTGCTCTTTCGTTGAATATATCAAAGACGTATAATAATTTCTGATGATCCTCAATCAGTATATCATCTATTATCACTTCATCCATGGGTGTTGTGTTTGCCCCCATCTCAAAGAGTGTAAACTCTTCCTCTTTCTCCCATTTTTGTGTTGTGGTAAAGAATGAGGCCATCTGCGATTTGTCATATTCAAGTTCTTCCTGCAGGATGTTATGAAAATCCAGAAGGGTATTATTCTCATCCAGATCAAACTCGCGCAGGAAATCTTCCTCTTCTCCTGATATAACAACAAACTTAAAGATCATATGATTTGCATTTGAACCTTTGCAATGTAATTATTTTTTTAAAAGAATAAAATACGGGTAAAAATTTATTTAAGGGAATTAAGGAATTTTATTGT
>JBKHBA010000075.1:0-10433 GCA_046542595.1 Bacteroidales bacterium
ATTCCTCTTAATATTGAAATAATTAAAAAAGATTACTATATTAGTGAACTAAACATCCTATTTTTTAGAATGAATGGTTCACCAAATTTAAAAAACAACATTATATTATCAATCTTCAAAGATGTAAGGACGGTATTTCGATTAAGAGATATTGCTCTTTTGGTTGGAGAAAAAGATTTTGAATCGCTAAATAAAAAGTTGAATTATTATGTCCGAACGGGTAAATTGCTGAATCCACGAAAAGGCATATACGCTAAAACGAATTATAATAGTGAAGAGTTGGCATGTCTCCTTTACACTCCCACATATATTTCTTTGGAATATGTGCTTCAAAAAGAGGGCGTTTTATTTCAGTTCGACTCACGCATTACCTCCGTTAGTTATTTAAGCCGCAGTATTGAAGTCCAGGACAGGATTTTTATTTACCGAAAAATTAAGGGTGAAATAATTGCCAATACCAGGGGAATTTCCAGACAAATCAATCAGGTTAACATTGCAACAGGCGAAAGGGCATTTCTGGATCTTCTATACTTGAATAAGAATTATTATTTTGATAATTTAAATCCACTGAATAAAGCAAAAGTATATGAACTTTTGCCCATTTATATGTCAAAAGCATTGAATGACAGAGTAAAAAATATTTTTCCCGATGATTGATTTAAACAAACATAAATTTCTCTTAATACAAATCCTGAAAGACATTTATTCTGACATTGAACTGTCGTGTTGTTTAGGGTTCAAAGGGGGTACTGCCCTGATGTTTTTTTATGATTTACCTCGTTTTTCTGTCGATTTGGATTTTAATATTTTAGATAAAGAACAGGAGCATCTGGTTTACCAAAAAGTCAGGAAGATTCTGCTTAAATACGGGAGCATTTATGATGAGGCAAAAAAATATTATGGTCTTCTCGTCGTTTTGAATTACGGGCACGGTGAACGAAATCTAAAGGTTGAGATTTCAAACCGGGCTTTTAAAAACCGTTATGAGATCAAAAACTTGTTGGGGATAAACATAAAGGTAATGGTACAGGAAGATTTGTTTGCCCACAAGTTATGTGCTTTGTTAGACAGAAACAGTATTGCCAGCAGGGACATATTTGATTGTTGGTTTTTCTTAGAAAAGCGGACTCCGATCAATAAAAACATTGTTGAATCCCGCATGAAAATGCCATTATCCGAGTATATTCAACAATGCATCAACATGTTGGAATCGATGAGCGATAAAGGTTTATTGCATGGACTGGGTGAATTGATGGATGACAGCATGAAAAAATTTGTGCAAACCAAAATGAGAAGCGAAACCATCAATTTACTGAAATTTTATAAGGCTTTCCCGATTCTGTAAAGCTGTAAAATTACCTCCTCTCTGAAAAAGCTAATAAATCGTTAAAAAAGCCCTCCTTCGCTTAAAGCTTCGGAGGGCGGAGGTGGGCCCAGCTGGGCTCGAACCAGCGACCCCCTGATTATGAGTCAGGTGCTCTAACCAGCTGAGCTATGGGCCCTATTCTTAGCCGGTCTTTTTTCGGACTGCAATATTAAAGCATTTCTGGGATATATGCAACTTTTTTATTATTCTAACAGCTTTCTGTGGCTACCAGACCAGGTGAAATATTATTTATTTATCTTCGCAATATATTAAAGGCTTTTAGAATGAGTGCAAAAAACGATGCGTCAAAAGAAGAGAAAAAAAGAGTTTTCAATATCTCTTTTGACCTGCTGCTCAAGATGGGAGGCTTATTCCTCGTAGTATTCCTTTGCTATAAGATTATACAACCATTTATAAACATTCTGCTGTGGTCACTTATTATATCAATAATACTGTTCCCTGTGTTCGAGCTGGCAAACAGGTACCTGGGCGGCAGGGAAAAACTGTCAGCACTGCTGGTTATACTGATTAGCCTTTCCGTCCTTGTCTTCCCCAGCATATGGCTCGTTAACCAGCTTGTTGACGGGGCAAAGGAGATAGCAGCCTTTATACCCGAAGGAAAGCTGAAGATACCTCCTCCCTCTGAATCGGTAGCCAACTGGCCCCTTATAGGTGAGTGGATGTACGAGAACTGGATGCAGGCATCGGAGAACCTTGGTCAATCGCTGAAAGGCTTTATGCCACAGATAAGCAATTTCGGGGAAAAATTATTTAATATGCTGGCCAATACAGGGATGGGCATACTGCAGTTTGCCGTTTCAATTATCCTTGGGGGTGTTTTCCTGGTCTTTTCCAGGGGGGGATCACGTTCAGGATCAGCCCTGTTTGAGAAGATTGCAGGCGACAGGGGTGAAGAATTTAAGCAGGTATCCCTCAGCACAATACGCAATGTGGCCACGGGTGTGCTGGCCGTAGCCATAATACAAACCACACTGCTGGGCATAGGGCTTGTACTGGCAGATATACCGCTGGCTGCAGTATGGATTATCATAATACTTATTATGTCCATTGCACAGATACCGGTGATCCTTTTTAATATCCCCATGATAATCTATATCTTTGCTTTCATGGATCCCCTGCCCGCTGTGTTATGGTCGGTATACCTTGTTGTAATGGGACTGATAGATAATTTCCTGAAACCAATATTTATGAGCCAGGGAGCCAGTGTGCCCATGCTTATTATCTTTTTCGGTGCTATAGGTGGATTTATAGCCTTTGGCTTTATGGGCCTCTTCCTGGGAGCCATCATATTATCCCTTGCTTATAAGCTTTATATTACATGGCTTGAAGAACATTAAAAAATATTGAATACAATATGGGAATACTACTGACTTATCTTGGAATAGCATTATTCTTTTCTTTCCTGTGCTCTATCCTGGAAGCCTCATTGCTGAGTACCACTCCCATATTCATTAATATGAAGATAAGGGAAGGGAAAAAATATGCCACTACCCTTAACTACTATAAGAAAAATATTGACCTGCCCCTTTCTGCCATACTTACACTCAACACCTTTGCCCATACGATAGGTGCTGCAGGCGTGGGTTCACAGGCACAGAAGATATGGGGCGATGAGTACCTGTCAATAACCTCCGTCGTGCTTACCCTTATTATACTTATTGCATCAGAAATAGTGCCTAAGACCCTGGGTGCAACCCACTGGAAGAAGCTTGGGGCCTTTTCTGTTATTGCGCTCAGGATAATGATATATTCACCCTTATACCCTTTTATTCTCCTTACCAACTTTATTACCAGGGTTCTTCGCAAAGGACAGGTACGTCACACTCTTATCAGCAGGACAGAGTTCAGGGCTCTGACAGACAGTGTGATCGAAGAGGGAGTTATTGAGAATGAAGAGTCTCAGTTACTGCAAAACCTTATGAAGTTTCAGCATATAAAAGTCAGAAGCATTATGACCCCACAGGTTGTTATAATGGCTGCTGAAGAGAATACCCCCATGGAAGAATTTTATGAGAGCTATGATGAGATCATTTTTTCAAGGATACCTGTGTACAGGGAAGAACTGAACCAGTTTACAGGATTTGTGTTGAAAGATGAAATTATGGAGATGATAATAGAGCGCCGGGGAAAGGAACCACTCAAATCCATTATCAGACCCATCAAGATAGTGAATGAAGAGATGCCCATAATAAGGCTGTTCTACCGCTTTATTGACCTGAAAGCACATATTGCAATGGTTGTTGACGAATATGGTATGGTGAGCGGACTGGTAACCATGGAGGATGTGCTGGAAACACTTATAGGACTGGAGATAGTGGATGAGATGGACAACGTGGAGGATATGCAGGTGCTGGCACGCAAGAACTGGGAGACCAGGGCCCGCAAATTGGGTCTTATTAAATAAGGCCTTCCTTTAAAATAATGAGCTTACCATTTTCTTTACCTCAAAAAAATGCATTTTTATGAAAATATTCAGGCCATGGGTTTTCCAGGGTAAGCTGAGAAGAAAAAATTATTTTGAAGGATGGTATTTTAAGCATGTGTCAGCCGACAGGAAATCAGTATACGCTGTTATACCAGGAATATCTCTCTCCGGCCAGGACAGCCACGCATTCATACAACTGCTCAACGGAATAACAGGTGAGTCATACTATTATAAATATCCCGTCAACAGCTTCCGGGCCTCATCACGGGTTCTTTCCCTGAAGGTGGCTGATTCCTCTTTCTCATCTGAAGGCATAAGCCTGAATGTGGAAAATGGACAGGAAACAGTAAGCGGAGGTATTAATTATCACCCCTTTAATCATTACCCTTCATCCCCGGCCAGACCCGGGATCATGGGCTGGTACTCCTTTGTGCCCTTTATGGAGTGCAAGCATGGCATTGTATCAACAGGCCATGACCTTGATGGAAGCCTTAAGATAAATAACTCAATAATTGATTTTACCGGTGGCCGCGGTTATATTGAAAAGGACTGGGGTACATCGTTCCCTGAATCATGGATATGGCTTCATTGTAACACATTCATGTCATCTGATGCCTCTTTCACCTTTTCCGTTGCAAAAATACCATGGTTAGGCAGCTATTTCATAGGCTTTATCTCCTATCTCAGCTATGGCAATAAATTTTATAACTTCTCAACATGGTCGGGGGCGAAGGTAAAATCGCTGGAATATAATAATGACATCCTGGATATCCTTATTGAAAACAGGAAACATACATTTAAGATAAGGGCCAAGAATAAAATGTCCGGTAAACTAAAAGCCCCAGTGAAAGGATCTATGAACAGGGTAATAAAGGAAACCGTTGATGCGCATATAGAAATTATACTGAACGATAAGGCAGGAAATACGCTTTTTCGCGACCACGGAACCAGGGCCGGGATGGAGCTTATTGACAGTATGACAGGTTATTTTCAGGTTAATGATTAACATGCTTATAAAGCCATTTAAATACCATTAACCGGGAAAAATGATTAATTTTGAAAATAATAATGCATTATTAAACCAAAAGTCATGACAAAGATAATTCGTTCTTCCGCTTATATAATTATAGCTGCTATGATGATCCTCCTCAGCAGCTGTGAAAAGGACCGCATAACACTGCTTACCGATGGGGTATGGACATTTGAGAATATTACTACGAACAGTGATGACGATGCCATAAAAACCATTGTTGCGGGAATAAAAGCTTATCATACAGATGGTACTCTGCAATTTTTCTCTGATGGCACCTATGTGATGGAATTCCCTCTTGGTGATGATGAGACCGGGACATGGGAGCTGGTGGGCGACACCCAGCTTGTTTTCAGTCCGGATTCAGGTGGCGTACAGACCTCATCCATTGAAAAAATAAACAAGAGTGAACTGGTTTATATCGCTACCTTCGTTGACCAGAATTCCGACCCATTCAATACAACACTTACCTGGGTTAAGTAAATACCTGTGGCGGATCGTTAATACTGCTTAGTCCCGGTTACCTGGACACTTCGCTATTATCCTGCTTCTTCCCGTTATCCTGCTTCTTCCTGAATGAGGAAGGTATAAAAGTGAAGTTTTTTATACCAAATCTTCTGGCCAGCAGCTCCAGCCCTATCAGTGATACACCTCCGCCGGGAAGAATGGATACAGTGGCAAAAACCGAAAGGCGCCCTATATCTTTCAGTTGCTCTATGGCTGCCTTCACCTCTTCCTCTGTGGGCGGCTCATCACGCTTACTCAGCTCAAGCTTTTGTTCCAGCAAACGAAAAAACAGGCGTGCCATCTCTTCTGTTTCCTTTGCCTCCTTCCCTATCCCGGCCATAGTCTTTTCTATAAGCCTCTTACGGGTGGCCGCATAGTCAAGCGACTTCTGTTCGTACCTGTATCTCAACCTGTTTCTCAGCCTTTCAAACATCCTTTATTATAAGCCTTTATTCAATTATAAAAAAATAAAACATTACATTTAGTAATTCTGTAACAAAAATAGGAATTATCATGAGACAAAGTATCATCCTTTTACTTGCTTTACTTGTATCACCTCTTTTGCACGCGCAGCTGAAAAGCATAGAAGAGTTCACCCGGGATATGGAAAAACAACCGGGATTTTTTACTTATTACCTTGATAATACAGCCGGTAAGGTATGGCTTGAGATAGACAATACGGGTACGGAATTTCTTTATGTTAGTTCTATCACGGCCGGACTGGGTTCCAATGATGTGGGACTGGACAGGAACAGGCTGGGCGGCACCAAAATAGTATATTTCGAAAGGACCGGTCCTAAAATATTAATGGTGCAGCCCAATTACCGTTTCAGGGCACACAGTGATAACCCGGATGAGGTGAAAGCAGTAAGGGATGCTTTTGCCAGGTCTGTAATACATGGCTTTGATGTAGCTGCTGAAAGTGACGATCATGTGCTGGTTGATATAACATCCATGCTGACCGCTGACCTCAATAATGTATCAGCCACCCTGCAGAGAACAGGGCAGGGCGATTACAGGATTGACGGGTCGCGCTCGTGCATCTTCCCGGACAACACCTTATCATTTCCGGATAATACTGAGTTTGAATCAGTTATCACCTTTGCCTCTTCCTCGCCAGGGAGGTATGTCAGATCGGTGAGTCCGGATGCTTCATCCATTACCCTGCGGCAACACCTGTCCTTTATCAGGCTTCCCGATGATGATTACAGTCCGCGCGAATGGGACCCCCGTTCAGGCTACGGCTCTATGAGCTATATGGATTTTTCAGCTCCTATCGACCAGGAGCTTACAAAACGCTTTATAAGGCGTCACAGGCTTAAGAAAAAAGATCCGGCAGCCAGGATAAGCGATCCGGTGAAACCCATTATTTACTATGTTGACAGGGGTACCCCCGAACCCATACGCTCGGCTCTTATTGAAGGAGCCTCATGGTGGAACGAGGCATTTGAGGCTGCAGGCTACAGGGATGCCTTCAGGGTGGAAGTACTGCCTGAAGGTGCCGATCCGATGGATATAAGGTATAATATGATAAACTGGATACACCGTTCCACAAGAGGATGGTCATACGGCAGCTCCGTCACTGATCCCCGTACCGGTGAGATAATAAAAGGACATATAGCTCTTGGATCACAGCGTATACGGCAGGATTTTTTGATTGCGGCCGGACTCATAGCCGAGTATGAAGAGGGAAAGGATATTGACCCTGCTATTAAAGAGATGGCCCTGCTGAGGATAAAACAGCTGTCATGCCACGAGGTGGGCCATACACTGGGACTGAACCACAATTACGCATCCAGTGCAACAGGACGTTCTTCAGTTATGGATTACCCGCATCCCCTGGTCAGGATAGAAGACGGCTCGCTTGATCTTTCAGACGCCTATACAGAAGGCATAGGTGAATGGGATAAGGTTTCAATAGCATACGGCTACAGCGATTTTCCGGAAAAAACAAATGAAAAAGCTGCCCTGAATGATATACTTGATTCAGCATTTAAAGGCGGCCTTATCTACCTTACCGACCAGGATGCCGGTGATGCCCACCCGCAGACTCATGTGTGGGATAACGGCACAGACCCCGTTGATGAGCTGAAAAGAGTAATGGAGATCCGCTCCATAGCCCTTGATAATTTTTCAGAGAAGAAAGTACCGGTGGGTGCCCCGCTGTCAACACTGGAAGATATACTGGTGCCCGTCTACCTCTTTCACAGGTACCAGATAACGGCAGCATCCTCTGTCATAGGGGGTGTATACTATAACCACAAGCTGCGTGGCGATAACCAGGAGCTGCCCCGCCGCGTGCCGGCAAGGGAGCAATACGAAGCCCTGGAAACATTGCTTGAGGTGATAGAACCGGCCAGCCTGGCTATCGATAAAAGGATACTGGATATCATAGCTCCCGGGACACCCGGCTATCAGCAGGACAGGGAACTTTTTGACGGGCATACAGGCCTTGTCTTTGACCCCTTCGGTGCAGCCGAAAATATTGTGTCGCTTACGGCAGATGGCCTGCTTAAGCCCGAAAGAGCATCACGCATTATATACTTTCATTCAATGGATCCTGATATGCCCTCACTGGACGAGGTGCTCCGGATAATACTCGCCTCTACCGTTTATAGAACCCATCATGAGGGATACCATGCAGCACTGCAGCAGGTGGTAAATAATGTTATTGTCAACAGGTTTATACAACTTGCTGCCGATACACGGGCATCAGTACAGGCAAGGGCCGTGGCTTATATGAAGCTTATGGAACTGAAGGAATGGATAGAAGACAGCATGCCTTTTGCCGACAGTAACCGTAATGCCCATTACCTCTATCTGCATGAAAGGATTGATTATTACAGCAGGTACCCTGACAAAGTGGAGATACCCGAAGAGATGGATATACCCGCTGGAGCACCTATAGGATCTGCGGGTAAATAGCATTATTTAACCAGGTCGCACACCGCGGGACATCCCTTGCAGGGAAGCATCATACTGCTGGATGAAACAGTTACATTATCATAGCAGGTCGCACACCCCGGAAGGCATCCAGTGTAAATGACATAATGTTTATTTTTGTCATTAAACAAGATAAGCTTAAAAAATGTTCCTCTAACAGTAAACATCATTGACTTATAAATTAATGAATAATATCAAAATATCAAATACTTTTGATGATCCTTATGCTTTATTCAGTGAATGGTACAGGGAAAGAGAAAGCTCGGCACCTGAAAATTATAATGCTGTGGCTTTATCAACATCTTCAAAAAATTGCAGGCCTTCATCCAGGATGGTCTTATTGAAAGAATATAATCACGAAGGTTTTGTTTTTTTTACCAATTACAATAGCAGAAAGGGCATGCAGATATCCGTCAATCCCTATGCTTCCCTGCTTTTTTACTGGCCCGGGCCGGGCAGGCAGATCAGGATAGAGGGAAGTGTTGAAAAAATTAGCAATGAGGAATCGGATAATTATTTCCGTTCACGCATACACGATCATAAGTTAAATGCCCTGGCCTCACCGCAGAGCAGTGAGATACCAGGCCACCGCTATCTTATTGACAGGTATGAAGAGCTGATTAGCAAATACCCGGAACCCGTGCCGGAAAGCCACCATGGATCGAAACCAGACAGTCAGAAGGAATCGAAGCCGGCCAGGCCACACTACTGGGGCGGCTACCGCCTTAAGCCCCTGCTGTTTGAGTTCTGGCAGGAAGGTGATAAGCGCCTGCATGACCGAACAGAGTATACCCTGCATGGCTCAACCTGGCATATCAGGAAACTTGCTCCCTGACTGGATCAGGAGACTTACTCACTGACTGGATCAGGAAACTTGCTCCCTGACTGGATCAGGAGACTTACTCCCTGACTGGATCAGGAGACTTGCTCCCTGACCATTAAAAAAGGACTGCCTCCTTTTTGAGACAGTCCCCTTAATTATGCTAAATGGCTGATACAGCCTTTTTTTACAGTTCCACCATCACAGGATCACCCATGCCCAGTTTCCTGAGCTCCGGTACCTGTGTTTTGGCATCACCTGCAATGACATAGTACATCCTTGAAGGATCTATATATTTATTGACAATCTCCTTATGCTGCTCCGCCGTAATGTTGCGAACAAAATCTTCCTGTTCCTTTATATAGTCATGCGGCAGGTCATACTGGCTGATATTGCCCAGCATGCCAAGCAGTGCCCCCAGTGTTTCAAATGACCTGGCATTTGATTTCAACAGGGCTTCCCTGGTAAAGTCAATATCCTCCTGATCAATACCTACACGGTACTTTTCCATTTCGTCCCTGAAAATCTGCACTGACTCCAGGGTAGCAGTGGTGCGTACACTTGAGCTGGCGGAGAAGGTGCCGGTGTTGATGCCGCCCGAGAAACCGCTGCGGGCACCATAGGTATAGCCTTTTTCCTCCCTGAGGATAATATTAACAATACTGTTAAAAGATCCTCCAAGCTTATAGTTGACAACATATGCAGGGTAGAAGTCGGGATGACTGCGCGGTATAGCAGAATAACCTATCTGTATCACCGACTGCTTGGCTCCCGGGAAATCAACAAAATAGATCTTTGCCTTTTCGGGCTTGTCAGGCTGGCTTATCTCGGGAAATTCTACCTCTTTGGCTTCCCACCTGCTTTCCAGTGAGCTGAGTGCGGCTACCACCCTACCCCTGTCTATATCACCGGCTACATGAAAGCGGGCCAGGTCAGGCGACAGTTTGGTGTTGTAAAAATCTTTGAGATCGTTAATTGTTATCCCCTCCACTGTCTCCTCAGTACCGCTCAGGGGTATGGCATAAATATGGTCTTCACCATAGATCAGGTTATCAAGGGTGCGTGATGCCATATACGCCGGATTGGATTTATTCCTGGGGAAAGAATTAATAACCCTTTCTTTGGCAAGCACAAACTCGGTGCTGTCCCACCTGGGCTCCATAAGCATCTCTTCCACCAGTGCCATTGTCTTCTCAAAGTTTCTGGTGAGTGTGTTGACAGATATCACTATCGATTCATCCCCGGCCCTGATATTAATGGATGCACCCAGCAGGTCTATTGCTTCTTCCAGCTCTTCCGGTGTTTTGCTGGCTGTCCCCTC
>JBKHBA010000076.1:0-10429 GCA_046542595.1 Bacteroidales bacterium
TGGTCATATAAAGGACCTGCCGCAAAAAGAGATAGGCATTGATATAGAAAACGGCTTTGAACCCGAATATATTATCTCCGATGATAAAAAGAAAGTGGTTAAGGAGCTTAAGAAAGAAGCAGAAGCTGCCTCAACCGTATGGCTGGCCTCTGATGAAGACCGTGAAGGGGAAGCCATAGCCTGGCACCTCAGCCAGGTACTTGATCTGCCTGAGGAAAAAACAAAAAGGATAGTCTTTCACGAGATAACAAAGGAGGCCATAGACAAAGCCATCAGCTCACCCCGCGGCATAGACCTGTCGCTGGTCCACGCCCAGCAGGCACGGCGTGTGCTGGACAGGCTGGTGGGCTTTGAGATATCACCCATACTGTGGAAAAAAGTACAGCCCTCGCTGTCGGCCGGCAGGGTACAGTCGGTGGCCCTCAGGCTCATAGTGGAGAGAGAGCGTGATATAATATCTTTCAAACCCGTATCATCATACAGGCTGGCTGCCGAATTCAGGATAGAGGACAGCAGCATCGCAAAGAATAATGACGGGGAGAAGCCGGTCATAAAAGCCGAGGCAGCGGAAAAATTCAGTGAGCGTGACAAGGCATATGCCTTCCTTGAGAAATGTGCGGAGGCCGGTTTCAGCATTGATGATATAAGCGTTAAGCCGGGCAGCAGGTCTCCGGCACCACCCTTTACCACCTCCACCCTGCAGCAGGAAGCCTACAGGAAGCTGGGCTTCAGCGTGGCACAGACCATGTCGGTGGCACAGCGCCTCTACGAGGCAGGTAAGATAACCTATATGAGAACAGACTCCACCAACCTGTCATCCATGGCCATGGGTACGGCCGCCAAGCTGATAAAGGAGGAGTACGGTGAGGAGTATGCAAAACCCAGGCAGTACAAAACAAAAACGAAGGGGGCGCAGGAAGCACACGAGGCCATAAGGCCTGCCTATATGGAAAACAAGACGGTGCCGGGCAGCCAGCAGGAAAAGAAGCTGTATGACCTTATCCGTAAACGCACCATAGCCTCCCAGATGAGCAATGCCAGGATAGAGAAGACAAGCATAAGGATAGGCATGTCAAATACAGACATACCCTTTATGGCACAGGCCGAAGTCATCAAGTTCCAGGGTTTTTTGAAGGTGTACCGCGAATCGTCGGACAATGGTAATGAAAACACCAGGGCTACCGCCACCGTCATACCCCCGGTAAAGGAAGGTATGAACCTGGAGTATAACAGCATCACCGCCATGGAGAAATACAGCAGCCCGCCGCCCCGCTTTACCGAGGCCAGCCTGGTAAAGAAGATGGAGGAGCTGGGCATAGGACGGCCCTCAACATATGCACCCGTCATATCAACCATACAGAACAGGGGCTATGTGGCACGGGAAGACAGGCCCGGTCAGCCACGCAGGATCAATATGCTGACGCTGGAGGACGGCAGGATAAGCAAGAAGGAAAAAACGGAAAATGCAGGGCAGGAAAAATCAAAGCTCTTCCCCAGGGATATAGGTATTATTGTCAATGACTTTCTTGTGGAGCATTTCAGCAATATTATCGACTATAATTTCACTGCCAATATAGAGGTGCAGTTTGATAAGATAGCCGAAGGCAAAAAGGAATGGAACAGGATGCTGGAGGAGTTTTACGGACCATTCCACAAAAATGTGAGCTCAACCCTTAAGGAGGCAGACCGCAAAACAGGTGTCAGGGAGCTGGGTACGGACCCCGCCACGGGCGAGCCTGTATATGTAAAGATGGGCCGTTACGGACCGGTGGCGCAGATGGGCGAGGCCTCCGATGACAAAAAGCCCCGGTTTGCCAGCCTGCGCAAGGACCAGCTGCTGGAGACAATAAGCCTTGAAGAGGTGCTGGAGCTGTTTAAGCTGCCACGCAGCCTGGGTGAGTTTGAAGGAGAGGAAATGGTGGTTAACATAGGCCGCTACGGTCCGTATGTAAGGCATAAGAACAAGTTCTTTTCACTGAAGAAAGGGGACGACCCCTACGAGATAACAGCAGACCGTGCCATTGAGCTGATAAGGGAGAAAAGGGAGGCCGACAGGAAGAAAGAGATAAAAAGCTTTGGCGACATCATGGTGCTTAACGGCCGTTACGGACCGTATATATCATATAAAAAGAAAAATTATAAGATACCTAAAGGCACTGATCCAGCCTCACTGACGGAGGAAGAGTGCCTTAAGATCATTGAAAACAACAAGGGCACAGGCAAGGGCACAGGAAAAAAGAAATAAGGGGGAAACAGTGTCTCATCATCGAAAACAATAAGACCGTTAAAGACAACAAGGGCACAGGCAGAAAGAATATAATACCTTACCTATGATAAGCTTAAGTGACTATTTTGACCCGGTGAGCATAGAAAAGCCTCTCTGGTCTCATATGGCTGAACCGGCAAGCTTCTCCCATAACCTGGTTATCAATACCGAGAATAAGCCGGTAAGCAAGCTTGACAACTACCGCATAGCCATAGTGGGTGTGCCTGACGACAGGCGCTCGCCCAACAAGGGATGTGCCGGGGCACCTGATGAGATACGGTCCGACCTGTACCAGCTGTCAAGGCTGCCCGGCAGGATAAAGATTGCCGATATGGGCAATATAAAGAAAACACCATCCTTCGATGATACCCTTGCCGCCCTGTCCGATATAACGGAGTACATGACAGCCAGTGATACCATACCCCTGGTCATCGGGGGCAGCAGCATACTCATCCCTGCCATGGCAGACAGTATAAAGGGGCGTTTTAACTACGCCGCGGTGGACTCGCGCATAGACTGGGTTAATGAGCGTAAGGAGAAAGACTCCTTCAACTACCTGCCAGATATCATCAAGGCAAACAAAAAGCTTGATAATTTCATTATGATGGGCTACCAGTCGTACCTCAACGACCCCCAGGTGATCAACCGCCTTAAAAAAAGCAATTACGACCTGGTGCGCATGGGTGAGGTAAGAGAATATATACAGGAAACGGAACCCTCCTTTCGCGATTCCGCGCTGGTGAGCTTCGACATATCAGCCATAAGGCAGTCCGATGCGCCCGGCACCTTTGCTCCCCCGGCCAATGGATTCTATGGTGAGGAGATATGCCTGCTGGCAAGGTATGCCGGCCTCTCCGACAGTCTGCAGGCAGCCGGCTTCTTCGAGGTTAACCCCCTGCTGGATAACCGCCGGCAGACAACATCCATGGCCGCGCAGATGATATGGTTCTTCCTGGAAGGCTTTGCACAGAAACAGAACGAGTCGGTGCTGCTTGGCAGGGAGAACGGCGGACGCTTTGTTAACTACCACGTAAGCATAGAGGGAAGCAGTGAAGACCTGGTGTTTATAAAAAGCAATATCACCAACCGCTGGTGGATAGATTATACAGACAGCAAGGGGGCTAAACACTATATAGCCTGCTCATATAACGACTACCTGATGGCAGGGGAAAACGAGATACCACCCAGGTACCTCAGGGCAGTGTCGCGTATCAACTAAAAAAAATAACTTTTACCGTAACATTCCTGTGGCAATCCCGTTAAATTAGTCCAATGCCAATAAACAGACTGACTGTTGGCTCAATTTTTAATATTTTTTTTGAATGTCTTTTTTTTAGCATTTTTTTGCCGTGAAATGTATTTTTTGTTTTCTTTACTCATTAAACCTGTATCTGCCCCTGATCGACAAGGGACTGTTATGAAAAAAGGAATACTGATAATTATGCTGGCAGCATTTTCTACTGCATGGGCCACGGCACAGACCGACCCTGTAAGCAGCCAGTATATGTTTAACCATATGCTCTATAACCCGGGCTCGGCAGGCAGCACCGGCATGATATGCGCCACCGCCATGAACAGGCAGCAATGGATGGGTATGGAAGGAGCGCCCTCTTCAACAGTATTCCATGTCAACGCAGCTGTCAGCCCCTTTAATATCAGGTCGGGTGTGGGACTGACCATTATCAGCGACCAGACAGGCTTCGACAGCGATAACAGCCTGCTGCTGACATACTCATATATAGCCCCTGTGGGCAACGGCAACCTGGGGATAGGAATAAATGCAGGGATGCTTAATAAAGCAATAGATCCAAGCTGGAGCATACCATCGGGTGATATCTTCGTACCACCCTCAGGTGACCCCCTTATACCCGACGGCAAGGAAAGCCACCTGGCATACGATATGGGCTTCGGCCTGTTTTACCAGGCAGCAGACTATTATGCAGGACTGTCCGTCACCCACCTGACAGAGCCAAAAATAAAATATACCACAGCCACACCCTTTGTCGCCAGGCAGTACTATGCCACGGCAGGATACACGGTAAGGCTGCCTGATCCCAACTTTGAACTGCTGCCCTCGGCTTTTGCCTTCAGCGACGGAAAAATATTCCAGTTATCCATTAATGCAATACTCAGATACAATAAAAAAGTGTGGGGCGGCGTTTCATACAGAGCAGGCGATGCCCTGTCAGGAATGGTGGGGATTGAACTGTATAACGGTATACGCATAGGATATGCTTATGATTTTCCAATGAACGATATCAGGAAAGCCACTTCAGGCAGCCATGAATTTATGATCAATTATTGCTTTGATCTAAGTCTGGGGAGGAGTTCCAAGCGATATAAAAGTATAAGATTTTTATGATTATTTAAAAAAAATAACTTACTTGCAGTATTAAACTCAGATTGCAATATGAAAAAGGTAATCCTATTAACCCTAACAGTTACAGTACTGATGACAGCATGTGGTCCCGGAAATAACGGAGAGCTCATCGGTGTACAGGGAAGAAAGAAATTTTTTGAACCGGAGCCCTTCGAGATGGCCTTTATCCCTGCCGGTAACTTTATTACAGGTCCGAGCGACCAGGACGCTATGTTCTCCATGAACTCACTGTCACGGTCGGTTACAGTCGAATCATTCTGGATGGACCAGACAGAGATAACAAATAACAAGTACAGGCAGTTTGTGTACTGGGTGCGCGACTCCATTCTCAGGACCAAACTGGGTGAGGCAGCCATAGCAGACTTCGAATTTTTCCGTGTGGACGAGGAAGGTAATGAGATTGACCCGCCGGTTATCAACTGGGACGAGGAAATAGATATGGACGTGCCGGAGATAGCTGACGTGGTTGAAGAGATGTACTACCCGCCGGGAGAAAGGTTCAATAACAAAAAACAGACAGACGTAAGAAAGCTTAACTACAGCTATTTCTGGGTAGACTACCAGCAGGCGGCAAAATCACGGTACAACTATGAGGATGAGCGCTATGAGGGACAGGTAACTGACCTTGACGGTGTGGTGTCTGATGTGCAGGACCGGTCATCATTCATCATGCAGGACCAGGTAAA
Organism: Bacteroidales bacterium; assembly: GCA_046542595.1. Lineage (GTDB taxonomy): Bacteria > Bacteroidota > Bacteroidia > Bacteroidales > VadinHA17 > UBA9300. The sequence goes on from JBKHBA010000076.1 coordinate 5,333, forward strand.
CGTATACCCTGATACACTGGCATGGATACGCGACTTCACATACTCATTCAACGAGCCCCATGCATCGATATATTTCTGGCACCCCTCTTTCGATGACTACCCCGTGGTAGGCGTCACATGGAAACAGGCATCGGCCTTCAGCATATGGAGGACTGACTTTATGAATGCCTCACTGCGTGCACAGGGCATGGTAGATGTTCAGAACTACAGGCTTCCGCTGGAGACAGAATGGGAATATGCAGCAAGGGGCGGCCTTGATTTGTCTATGTACCCCTGGGGCGGACCATACACAAGGAACTACGAAGGATGCTTCCTGGCTAACTTCAAACCGCTGAGAGGTAATTATATAGACGACGGTGCAGCCTATACAGCGGCCGTGGCTTCTTTCGAACCCAATGAATTCGGACTCTACGATATGTCTGGTAACGTGGCGGAATGGACATCATGCGCTTACCACCCCTCATCCTACATCTTCTCCCATGATCTTAACCCCGATTACCAGTATAATGCAAAACCGGATGATGATCCCGTACTTAAACGCAAGGTGGTAAGAGGCGGATCATGGAAAGACATAGCATATTTCCTCCAGGTAAGCTCGAGGGACTATGAGTACCAGGATTCGGCCAAATGCTTTATTGGCTTCCGTAATGTAAGAACTTATATAGGTGTTAACTGAGATATATAGAACTAACTTTAAGAAAAAACCCTTAAATACAGGTATATGAGCCTATCAGAAATAGTACACAGTAGCGGCTGGAAAACTTTCATGGCCAAGCTTTACGGCATCGGAGCATCCATAGTAATCATTGGTGCCCTGTTTAAGATTCAACACTACCCTATGGCAGGTACACTACTGTTTATAGGACTGACTACAGAGGCGATAATATTTTTCTTTTCCGCCTTTGAACCACTGCATGAAGAACCGGACTGGTCACTGGTATACCCGGAACTGACAGGCATAGAACGCGACGATGAAGAGTCGAGAGCAGGACACTCAGTGCCACCAAGTGCCCATATGGGAGCAACACCAACCGGCGGAGGCTCGGCAGCACTGGCCAAATTCGATGAGATGCTGGTCAATGCCGATATCACACCCGATGTGTTCGACAGGCTGGGCAAAGGTCTTAAGAAACTGAATAATACAACGGAAAGCCTCAACGCCATGGGCGATGCTACGGCAGCAACAGGCAAATTCGTTGATTCGGTGGAAAAAGCAGCGGACACACTTAGTTCATCAACAGAGAACTACGCCAAAAAAAGCGGTGACCTTGAGTCATCACTCGAAAAACTTGAGCACTCATACCACAGCACTGCCAAGATAATAAACGAAACAGGCAGCAGTTATCGCGATATGACAGAGGCACTCTCGCAGATAGAAGGCAGCAGCAAGTCATATCAGGATCAGCTGGAGTCAGTCAACAAAAACCTCTCGGCCCTCAATGCCGTGTACGAGCTGCAACTGAAAGGTGCCAATGAACAGGTCAAAGACACAGAAGAGATGATGAAAGGCGTAAACGGCATGCTGAATGACCTGAAGCAGTCAGCTGATGAAGCCACCAGGTACAGGACCGAAGTAAGCAAGCTGAATGAAAACCTGGCATCACTTAACTCAGTGTATGGAAATATGCTGTCGGCAATGAATGTTAAATAGAGCAGACCTTTAACCAAACTCACTCCAGAATATGGCTCACGGAAAAGAAACCCCGCGGCAAAAAATGATCGGTATGATGTACCTGGTGCTGACAGCTATGCTCGCACTGAACGTATCGAAAGATGCCGTGGAAGCATTCAAAAATGTTGATAAGGGCCTCACAAAAACCGTTGTCAACTATGAAAAAAAGAATAATCTGACGTATGAAGAATTCGACAGGGCAGCATCCGAGAATCCCGTTAAAGCCGGACCATGGAGAAACAAGGCATACGAGGTAAAGGAAAGAGCTGATGAACTCTTTGAATACGTAAAAGATCTGAAAATAGAAATAATAACCACCGTTGAAGGAGAAGACACTGAAGCAGTGGATGGAAGAGATGTCTATATAGAACATGTGGAAAAGATAGATGAGAATAATGTGCCCTCCGAAATACTGATAGGCTCGGATGAAGGAGGTAAGGCCAATGACCTGCGGGCACTGCTTAACGATTACAGGGAGTTTCTTATCGAGACAATAGACGGCAGAAATGTAGCGGTAGAACAGTCAGTGAGCGAGAGTCTCAATACTGATGACGGCAGGGCACCCGACGGATCCGTGGAAAGATGGGAGAACAACACCTTCCAGGCACTGCCGCTGGTGGCTGTCATTACCATGCTGTCAAAGATACAGGTTGATGTGAGAAACGCAGAGACAGATGTGCTTAACTTCCTCTATGACCAGATCGATGCCTCCTCATTCAAATTCAACAAGATAGAGTCAACAGTGCTGGCCAAATCAGACTACGTGATGCGGGGCAATACCTACGAGGCTGAAATATTTATTGCTGCATCCGATACAACAAAGAAACCGGAAATACTGATAGGCAACTACACTACAACACCCAATGCCGACGGTACTGTATCATACGAGATGACAGGCGACTATGAGCAGCTGGAGATCAATGAACAGGGACGCGGGGTGTTCAGGAGACAGGCACGGTCAGTGGGGACGCAATCATATAAGGGACTGATTAAGATGACGGCACCCGATGGCACAGAGGTAGCATATCCCTTCGAGGAATCATATAATGTGGGTGCACCCAATGTGATAGTGTCAGCAACAGGTATGAACGTGCTGTATGCCGGTATCGAGAATCCTATAGATATATCAGTGCCGGGCGTGGCATCCAACCTTATACAGGCAACCATGACCAACGGCACTATTAATCGCGGCAGCGTGGAAGGATACCGCGGCGAATGGGTGGCCAGCCCGGACCAGGTGGGACAGATAGCTACAGTTAATGTCAGTGCCACCGTCGACGGCGAAAGGATGAGGCTGCCGGGCTATGAGTTCAGGGTTCAGAGGATCCCCGACCCCATAGCACAGTTTGCCGGTTTAACCGAAGGAACAGTGGCTAAAAATATTGCCATGGCACAACCCGGTGTCTTTGCAGTGCTGGAAAATTTCCAGTTCGACCTGAGCTACACCGTAAAACAGTTTACAGTATCCGTACAGGCACAGGGTGGGTTTGACAGGAACGAGACATCAAACAGCGCCAGGCTTACAGAGGCACAGAGAGGCCTGATAGAATCACTTAACAGGGGGCAGAAACTGTCAATAACAAATATCAGGGCCGTTGGTCCCGATGGCACACAAAGAAGCCTGCCGCCTATAATATTAACGATAAATTAAAACAGCATAGGATCATGAAAAGATTATTTCTTCTTGGATTAGTTGTATTGCTTTTTTCATCCGCCGGCTTCAGTCAGTCTTTCGGCGATATATATGAAAAATCAATAGACAATAACGAGGCAATACCATATCCGTTCCTCAGGGAGGCCGATGTGGCCTGGTCTAAGCGTATATGGAGGCTGATAGACTTGAGAGAGAAGATGAATCACACTCTTTATTACCCCACCACTGAAAGACCCGACGGCAGGCAGAGCCTGATGAACGTCATACTGGGCGAGATAAAAGCGGGTAACCTCAATGCCTACGACCCCAATGCAATGAATGTAAGTGTCACATACTCGGATATAGAGGCCAACATGGGTGGAGGGGCCGACACCACGCAGATACCAGATATGCAGGGGGTCATGCAGGATACGGTTATATACAGTGAGCCCGATCCTGCAGATATAAAGCAGCTGATGATACTGGAGGAATGGTATTTCGATAAAAAACATTCACGCATGGATGTAAGGATAATAGGTATACAGCCCATCAGGGTCTTTATGGATGAGCAGCTGGGACGTATGTCACGCGTGCAGCTCTTCTGGATACGCTTCGAGGATTTCCGCGACACCTTTGCACAGCATGAGGTGTTTAACCGCTTCAATGATGCCCAGCGTCTATCCTTTGATGATGTATTTATGCAGAGAAGGTTTGCCAGTACCGTATATGCTGAATCCAACGTGTACGACGACAGGCTTATCAACCAGTATAAGACAGGTAAGTCAGCCCTCTATGAAGCAGAGAAACTGGAGAATGAGCTGCGTGTCTTTGAACATGACCTGTGGGAATATTAACCACTAAATAATTTTCTCTCACCTTACGATGGCGCGGACCGGCTGGTCCGCGTCTTTTTTATCTATAGCCCTTTTTATATATAGCTATCACCCATCTTATCCCTTATGTCCTCTATATACTGCTTTATATCCTGCTCCTCGCTGCGCTTTACTATAAGCAGCACATCACCGGCATCAACAACAATATAGTCCTTCAGTCCCTGCACCACTGCTATCTTACCCTCCGGCAGCTTTATAATGCTGTCCTTCAGATCATAGCCAAACACTTTGTCCATATCCCCGGTATTGCCCTTAGCATCCCGGCTGTCATGCTCGCTCACCGAGCTCCATGTACCCAGGTCAGACCAGCCGAAATCGGCGCAGCGCACATATACATTATCAGCCTTCTCCATTATCCCGTAATCAATGGATATGCTGAAACACTCTGAATAGATCCTGCTGATAACATCCTCCTCCTCTGATGATCCAAGCTTATCCCTGTGCATATCAAACACAGTGTATATATCGTTAAGGTAAAGCTCAAAAGAGCTCATTATAGAGCTCACCTGCCAGAGAAAGATGCCCGAGTTCCAGTAAAAATCACCGCTTTTGAGAAACACCTCAGCCAGCTCACGGTTAGGCTTCTCAGTAAAGGTTTTGACCTCCATCACGCTGTCATAGCCCTCTTCCTTCTTCTTCTTATTGGCCTGTATATAACCGTAACCCGTCTCGGGCCTGTCGGGCTTCATCCCCAGGGTAAGCAGCACATCCCTGCTGCCTGCAAACTCAAAACCTTCCTCTATCACCTTCCTGAACTCATCCTCATCCTTTATATGGTGGTCGGCCGGACTCACAAGCATAACAGCCTCCGGGTCCCTTTTATATATCCTGAAAGCCGCATAGGCAATGCAGGGCGCCGTGTTGCGCCGCATGGGCTCACTCAGTATATTCTCAGCGGG
>JBKHBA010000077.1:0-10301 GCA_046542595.1 Bacteroidales bacterium
GCTGATGATGTCTATGAGGTAGAAGAATCACTTCTTGACTTTTCGGAAAGTATGGATGGGGGAATGACAGTGAGTGACAGCTGGTACTTTGAAGGGAATACTATCCGTGATATCATTCTTTGTGATCCATTGAGGAGGGCAGTTAATATAGAGCTTGCTGTCAGTCTTAAAAGTGGTAATATTTATGAGGCTGAGCTACAGGGCGGAGTAGCTGACCAGGCAGGTAACAGCCTGGTAATTAAAGATGGCAGGTTTGGCATACCGGAGGCCACCGGGCATATGGATCTGATAATAAATGAGTTGCTCTTTGATCCCCTGCCGGGTGATGCTGAATATATTGAGCTGTATAATAATTCTGATAAGATCATTGAGCTGGCGGACCATTTTCTTGTCAGCTATAATAAGGAGAGAGGTGATACCGGCAGGATATGCTGGCTTTCCGACGGGTGCCGGTGTCTTATGCCGGGCGACTATTTTGTTATTACAACAGACAGGCTGTCAGTTATTAATGCATACGGCGCTTGTGATGAGGACAGGATATTTGAAATTGGATACCTCCCTTCAATGCCTGACAGGGGAGGCAGCCTGTTACTTTTCAACCGCAGCCTGGTATTAATAGATGAGATGTCATATTCTGAAGATATGCATTTCAGTATGCTGGCAGTTACCACGGGGGTGGCGCTGGAGCGTATTGATCCTTCAGTGCGGGGGATGGAAAGTACCAACTGGCGTTCGGCCGCCGGGGTGGCGGGTTATGGAACACCCGGGATAAAAAATTCTGCTGCCACAGAGGAAGGGGGTAATAAGGGAGGCACAGCCATAAGCCTGTCATCAAAAAAGATCAGTCCGGATAATGACGGCTTTGAAGATTACCTGCGGATTGAAATAAGTACGGAGAGGGATCAGAATATTCTGAGCATCACTGTATTTGATGATATGGGTTACCCTGTTCGCAGGCTGGCTGAGAATATGACAGCATCCGGCTGTTCGGTAATAAACTGGGATGGCTGTGATGATAATGCTTATCTTCTGAAAGAGGGGATATATATAATATATGTTCAGATCATTGGACAGGGAAGGGCGCCGGAAGTGTTTAAAAAAGTATGCGCCATTGTGTACTACTGAACCGTAATATGTCTTTTTTTCTTAGGAACCCTGAAGGCAAAAATGATAGACGGGAATGCAAATAATGCTGCCAGGTAGAAGGTTTTATCCAGGCCTATATGGTCAGACAGACCGCCTACGATCAGGGTCATTATTGAATTAATAAAAAAGTTGATCATCATATACACACCATTCACAAAAGGCAGGTGCCTGGTATCAAGGTCATGTATTACCGCCAGGTTCACTGACTGGGGTGCTACAAGGAATGCACCCATAAGGATAAGGAGGATAACACTTAAAATACCTGATGAATTGATGAATAACAGCATCAGCAGTGGTGATATTACAGATACTATGATAAGTGTAGGCCGCCTGCCTATCCTGTCCGAGATGGAGCCGGCAAGGAGTGTTCCTCCGGCCCCTGCAAGCTGGAGCAGGGACAGTGATGCACCGGCACCCCAGAGCTCCATACCCCTGCCTGTCAGGAATACCGGCAGGTAAAGGGTAAGTGAGGATTTCATGGCTCCCCTGAAAAATGTTATACCGGCAAGTGTCAGGAAGACAGGAAGGAAGCGCCTGAAGGTACCAATATAATCCGGCTTGTCTGTTTTTATGTCTTCGCTGACAGATATGTTCCTCAGCTTTATATACAGGATGAATGATGCCAGCAGACCGAAAGGGATAAGCCTCAGGGTGCCTGACAGTCCCCACTGTTCAACAGCGGCCACAACCACCAGTGGGCCGACGGTGCGTGCCAGCTCGCCGCCAACCATAAAGAAACTCATTCCCATGCCTGTGCGAGTGCCTGATATCTTATTTACCATAACAGGTGCAGGAACATGGAAGAGTGTGGAGCTTATACCGCTGACAAAGAGTAATATCACAAGGATAATATAGGAGGGTGCCACACCTATCAGGCCCATTGCAACAGTGGTGACAGCAGGTGCAAATATTACAAAATACCTTACCCTCATATTTTCAGCCAGGATGCCGATAAAAGGGTTAAAGAGGGTAGGTATGCGCTGGACCACACTCAGGAAGCCTGATTGAAACAGGGATATATTGAGTTTGGCTATAAGCAGGGGCAGTATGGGGGCCAGGAAGGAGGTATATACATCATGGAGAAGATGTGCCAGTGATATCAGCACCACATTGCCTGTCTGGAATCCACTCTTTCCTGTCTTCTTTTTTTTCAGCATTGACCTTTCAGATTTTATCCATCAGGGAGGTCATTATTGAGGTCATTTTTGATTCAGAAGCGGCAGCCGCCTTTGTAACCATCTCATGAGTAATGTATTCTATCTTTCCTTCAACACCCAGGTCACTGATAATACTAACGGCAAAGCACGGCAGATTCATATGCCTTGCCACTATTACTTCCGGAACGGTTGACATACCTACGGCATCGGCGCCTATTATCCTGAAGTGCCTGTATTCAGCCGGGGTCTCGAAAGTAGGGCCGGTGGTTGCCAGGTACACTCCTTTCTTAATGTCTATATCCAGTTCTGCGGCTACCTCCTCTGCTCTGGCAATCATGGTTCTGTCATAGGCCTGGCTCATATCCGGGAACCGGGGACCAATCATATCATCATTAGGGCCTATCAGCGGGTTGGGAAGGAAATTTATGTGGTCCTCTATGATCATAATATCTCCTACACTGAATCCGGGGTTAATACCGCCTGAAGCATTTGACAGGAAGAGCTGTTTTATGCCCAGTGATTTCATTACCCTTACCGGGAATACAATATCTTCGCTGCTATAGCCTTCATAATAATGAAAGCGGCCTTTCATTGCCACTATCTTCTTATTGCCGAATGCGCCGTAAATAAGAAAACCTTCATGACCTTCGACAGTGGATACCGGGAAATTGGGGATATCCGAATAGGCAATCTTTTTTATAATATCCATTTTGGATACCAGTCCGCCCAGGCCGGTGCCAAGGACAATTCCCACATCGGGTGAGGTGAACCCTTTCGATTTAAGATAGCCTGTTGTTTCTTTTATTCTTTCTAACATAGTTTAAAATAAATTTATTGAATTCATCAGCATCATTATTCAGGAACTCAACATTGATCCTGAGGTAAAAGAGCTTTTCATCAGGGAAATCCTGTTTGCGGATGCCCTCTCTCAGTCTTATTGCATCTTTTTCTGTTGTTATTATGCATCTTCTGCCTGCCGGCAGGCTGCGGTATCTGTCTGTAATATTTTTATAATCCTGAGGCTTATAGAGGTAGTGATCAGGATATTTAAGGTGTGTAATATTAAGTTTATATCCTGACAGGTATTTTATCAGGGGCGCCGGCTCTGCTATACCCGTTATCAGCAGCACATTGTTCAATTCCTCACTTATCTGTTTCATATCCGGCGCCTGCTTTTTTCCGTTGAAAATATAAGCCGGTTCATCATAGGACAGTCCGGTAAAAAACAGGTGCTGTACCGGCCTCAGTGGTATCTTTTTATATATTAAGCGCATATCTATGGCTGAGAGACCGGGAGGGGATTTTGTGATCAGCACTATGTCAGCTCTTTTTACCGATGAGCGGTGCTCTCTCAGCCTGCCGGCAGGCAGTAGGTAGTCGTTAATGATAAGCCGGTTATAATCTATTAATAAGATGCTTAAACCTGGCTCAATATAACGATGCTGGTAAGCATCATCCAGGATAATGATATCTGTACCTGGTTCATGTGACAGTATCTCACGGACACCGTTGACCCTGTTCCTGTCTACCGCCACGGTTATATCGTTGTGCTTTAGTTTTATCTGCAGGGGCTCATCACCTGAGGTGTTGACGTTTGAGCCTGTTTCCACAATACTGAAAGACCTTGTTTTTCTTTTATAACCCCTGCTGAGCACGGCAATATTATATTCCTTTTTCAGCATCCTGACAAGGTATTCCACATGTGGTGTTTTACCTGTTCCTCCCACTGTAATATTGCCCACCGTTATAACAGACATGTTGAAGAATGTTGCTTTGATTAAACCTGAATCAAACAGGTAGTTGCGTATTCTGATAACAAGACCGTATACAAGGGCAAAAGGGAAAAGCAATATATGCTGCAGTTTCCTGTTCATTACCTTATATCGATGAAATACGGGAGCCGGGCCTGTATACCTGTCAGTGATCTGAGTTCGTTTATACGGTTGTAATACTGCGCCATCTCACCCAGCTCTTTCTTTATTATTTTAGCCCTGATATCACCTGCCAGGCTTTTCATCAGTTTTGTGTATGTGTCTTCAATTACGGGATATTCTTTAATCTCATATTCATCAAGTCCGGCCAGGCCTGCTGCTTCTTCTATTGCTTCGGGCAGCCCGCCTGTTTTATCAACCAGGTTTCTTTCCAGGGCAGCCTGCCCGCTGTATACCTGTCCCTGTCCCATGTCATCAACCTTCTCCTTCTCAATACCCCTGCCATCTGATACCCTTGTGATAAACTGGTCGTAGGTATCATCTATACTGCGCTGGTATATAAGCTGCTCCTGTCCGTTCATACTTCTGAATAATGACAGCACGTCAGCGTTTTTGTTTGTCTTTACCACATCCGATGTTATGCCCAGCTTCTGTTCCAACAGCTCACTCGCTTCCGGGAAAAGGCCGAAGACGCCGATAGAGCCGGTAATAGTTGTGGGATGGGCAAATATGCTTGTAGCCGGTGCAGCCATATAATATCCTCCCGAGGCTGCATAATTGCTCATTGACACAACCACCGGTATTTCCTGGTTTGTCAATTCTATCTCCCTCCACATATTATCGGAGGCCATGGCATTGCCTCCCGGCGAATTGATCCTGATAACTACTGCGCTGTAATCACCTGATTCCCTGATCTTCCTCATCATGGAAGTGAATGAGTCAGCTCCTATACTTCCGCTTTGGCCTTTGCCCATATTGATTGAGCCCTCAGCAAATACCAGGGCTATGGTTGAATCCGCCTTCTCTTCCTTTTTAATATCTGCCTTACTGTATTTTACCATAGCAAGCTGCCGGGGCTTTTTATCTCCTTCAGCACCTGTGAGTGTCTTCAACTCTTCGAGGAACTCATCTTCATACATTAAGCCGTCAATAAGCCCGGCCTCCAGTGCTTTTTCAATATTGAAGGCCACCAGGCCATCAGCCAGCTGATTAAGTTTCTCAGTGCTGATATTACGGGCAGATGATATCTGTCCGGTCACATGATTCCATATACCTGTAATATAATTCTTTATTTGCTCACGGTTCTCTTCGCTCAGGCGGTCCAGCATAAATGACTCAACAGCACCCTTAAATTTGCCGTGCCTTATGATCTGCACATTAACCCCCAGCTTTTCGAGTGCATTCTTAAAGAAGACAACTTCCGAGGCCAGTCCTTTAAACTCCATTATTGCGTTAGGGTTAACATAAATCTTATCAGCGGCAGTAGAGATATAGTAAGCCTCCTGTGTCAGTATATAGTCGGTGTAGGATATTACAAATTTACCCGATTCCTTAAACCTCAGCAGTGCATTGCGTATCTCTTCAGCCTTGGCCCAGCCGTTTACCATAGGACCGTTTTTGATCAGCACTCCCTCTATATTTTCATCGCTGGCAGCTTTTTTAAGGTTGGAGATAATATCATTTATTCCCGGGGCCGGCTTAAAAGTAAAGTCAACAGGGTCAAAGCTGCTCCAAGGATCATCCATTCCCTGCTCAGGGATGCTGAGACCGGTGTTCAGCACAAGTACTGAACCGGATTTTATGCTTACCGGCTTTTCGGCTGAAGCTATCATAAGGCTAAGGCTGGCCAGGCTTATAAAAAAGAATAATATGCCGGTCAGAAGGATGCCGGTAATAGTTGCGAGTGTATATTTAAGGAAGCTTTTCATAGGTTTAAATTATTTTCTTATTGTCCATGAGGCCTGTACATTCAGTTCAAGCCTGTTTAAAACATTTAAAATCCATTATTTTTTGAGACCATAAATATATAAAAAACAAGGTTAACCGGCTTTGGTTTTCAGGTATTTAATATTTTTGCAGGTATAAGCTGAATAAATATTATTATGGATGAAGTTTATCTGGGACTGGGTAGCAATCTGGGCGAAAGGCAAAGGAACCTTGAGATGGCAGTCGACTTGCTGCGGGATCATTCAATTGATGTTGAGCAGGCTTCACCTGTTTATATAACCGCCCCCTGGGGGTTTAAGAGTGATAATAATTTTCTTAACCTGGTGCTCAGGGTTAAGACCGGTGCAAATCCCACAGGATTGCTTGAGATTGTCCGTAAAACGGAAGAGAAGATGGGCAGGCATAGTGGCGGTAAGGGTTATTCTGACAGGATTATTGATATTGATATATTGTTTTATGGTAAGCGGATAATAAGCACCAGGCCTTTAATTATACCACATCCATTACTCCACAAAAGGATATTTGTTCTGAAGCCCATGTCTGCTATAGCTCCGGGTTTTATTCACCCTGTTTTTAATAAAAGTATAGCACAACTGCTGGCTGAATGCACAGATGAGTCATTGATCCACAGGGTACCCGGCTGACAGGCTGCATGAGTCCGGATCACAGCATGCCGTTATCTGCGTAGCTGTAGTAACCATTGTCGGTAATAATAAGGTGGTCGAGCAGGCTTATATCAAAATAGCCGGCTGCTTCTTTTATCTTCTGTGTTATCCTTGTATCCGCCTCACTGGGTTCGAGGTTGCCTGAAGGGTGGTTATGGCATATTATCACGGCTGAAGCCAGTAGCTCAACGGCTTTTTTGATAAGCAGGCGGACATCGGTTATTGTTCCGCTGATACCTCCCTGGCTCAGTTTATACCGGCTGAGTATCTTATTTGACCTGTTAAGGTAGAGGAGCCAGAATTCTTCATGTGTGAGGTCAGCCAGCAGGGGATGAAAGATGGTGTATACATCATTGCTTGATCTTATTTTTGCCGATTCGATTATCTCGGCCGACTTCCGGCGCCTGCCCAGCTCCAGTGCGGCCAGGATATTAATTGCTTTGGCTGTTCCTATGCCTTTCAGTTCAACAAGGTCATGTACATCGAGCTTGCCAAGGCGGTTAAGGTTATTGCCTGCTATTTTAAGTATTTCGCGTGCCAGGTCAACCGCTGAATTTTCATTATTGCCCGAGCCTATAAGTATTGCCAGCAGCTCGGCATCACTCAGGCTTGATATACCTTTATAGAGGAGCTTTTCCCGGGGCCTGTCCTCAAGGGCCCATTCTTTTATTTTTAATGACATGCAGCAAGATTTTTATCCTACTGCAATTTACATAATTGAGCTGAAAAATAAAAAAGGCTGCCTGGTTAAGGGGCAGCCTTATACATAATACTTATTTTTTCTAGAGGCTGTTCACATGTTTTGTCAGCGAAGATTTAATATTGGCAGCTTTGTTCTTGTGGATGACATGCTTGTTTACGAGTCTGTCAAGCAATGATGACACTTTCGGATACAGCTCTGCAGCTTCCTCCTTGTCGGTAGAACCGCGAAGCTTCTTGAGGCTGCTGCGCATGGATTTTACATAATACTTATTATGCAGCCTGCGTTTTTCGCCCTGCCTGTTTCTTTTTTCTGCTGATTTATGATTGGCCATCTTTATATTATTGTTATCATTCTCTTATTTAGTACTCCGTAGGGGAATCGAACCCCTGCTACCAGGATGAAAACCTGGCGTCCTAACCACTAGACGAACGGAGCAGGCTACTTTCTGTTACAGAAAGCGGATGCAAAGAAAATATCTTTTTTTCAATATGCCAAATGTTTATGTGAAAAACATTCACCCGGGGCAGTCTTTTCTTTGTTTTATATCAGAAGACATATCTTATTGACAGTCCTCCGTGTATGCCTCCCCATCCTGTGTAGCCTATAAGATTGACGCTGGGCATCACGTCAAGTGACAGGTTCAGCGGTATTTCGTCGAAAGTGTATTCAAGGCCTACAATAAAATCAGCCCCGAGAACAGATCCAACACTGGCATCGTCAATATAATTATTATTATCCCAGAATCCTATATGAGCACCGAAGCCCCAGAACCAGTTTAATCCGGGATATTCGCCGGTCCAGTGTTCGTTCTCGTAAAGTCCGGTTACGACAAATCCACCCCAGCTGCTGGCAAGTATTCCTTCAAGAGCATTTGTTTCATTCAGGAAATGTTTAACGGTAAGACCATAAGGGAATCCGGCCCTGAGGCCAACGCCTGTACGGTAATCCTGTGCCCCGGCTGAAAACCCCAGGATAAAAAGGGCAAATACTATGATAACTAATTTTTTCATTGGTATTCCAGTTTTAATAGGTATTATTCTTTAATAAAAGCATTACAAAAATAAGAAAATAATAATGTATCTAAAACATGTATGGTAATTATAACATCTGTAAACTGAAAGCCATTACTGCCATCCCGCAAAGCAGACCGTATATTGAAAGGTGATGCTCGCCGTATTCACGGGCGGCGGGCAGCAGCTCGTCGAGTGAAATAAAAACCATTATACCTGCCACCGAGGCAAAAAGCAGTCCGAACAGCTGATCCCCCATAAAGGGCATCAGTACTGCAAATCCTATCAGAGCACCTATCGGTTCTGCCAGTCCGCTCAAAAAAGAAAGGGTGAAGGCCTTCCTGCGGCTGCCGGTAGCATAATATACCGGCACCGATATTGCTATTCCTTCAGGTATATTATGTATGGCAATGGCAATGGCAATGGCAAGTCCCAGCTCTGCATTATCAAGAGCAGCTATAAATGTTGCAAGCCCTTCCGGGAAGTTATGTAAACCTATGGCCAGGGCTGTCAGGGTTCCCATTCGCATAAGTCTTGTTTTTGAGGGTTTTTTGTCCATATCTTCAATCCTCCTGACCTCATGCGGATTCTCCACCCCGGGGATAAGTCTGTCAATAATGGCAATGAATGTTATACCTCCGAAAAAAGCAGCAATTGTGAACCACCAGCCTTTATCTTCCCCGTATACAAGTGTAAGGGATTCACTGGCTTTAAAGAGAATCTCAACAAATGAAACGTATATCATCACACCTGCTGAAAAGCCCAGGCTTATCGACAGAAAGCGTGTATTGGTTCTCTTTGAGAAAAAGGCAAGTGCTGAGCCAATGCCGGTTGCAAGCCCTGCGAAAAGGGTAAGCAAAAAAGCATTCAGTATTACTGTAAATTCCATATGTCAATAATTAGTTATCAGTCTTCTGCCACCAGGGTTTGGGCCACGGAAGGCAGATCATACCCGTTAAAATCGCCTGAGCTCATAAACAGGTACACTGTATCCTGACCTTTAGCATTGTATATATTCCTGAACAACTCATCTGCATTATTTAACACCTTTATATTATCACTGCCAAAGGATGCTTTTACCTTCCGTCTGTCAAGCATTTCCAGTTTTTTCAGTTCAAGGGCATGAGGGTTATAATAAACAAATGCACTGTCTGCTTCACTGAGGCTGTTACGGTAGTTATCGATAAAGCCGGCATTAAGGCTGCTGTATGTATGTAATTCGAGGCAGGCTATCAGCCTGTGACGGGGATACCTTTCAGCCACCGCATCCACGGTTGCCTTAACCTTGGAAGGGGCATGGGCAAAGTCAATATATACCGCTGAATTATCATTTTGGGCAATAAGCTCCATCCTTTTACCGGAGCCTTTAAAGCTGCCTATAGCTTCATAAAAATCATCATCACCTATCCCTAACTCACTGCATACTGCTTTTGCCGCAGCAAGGTTTTGCATATTATGCCCGCCAAAAATTTCCATTTTCTGTATCCTGTTGTGGGTGGCAGCAAAAAAACCCTTTTTATTCTGGAAATAGCCGTGGACAGAATAGGGTAGCAGCTTGATATCCTCCCTGGCTTTATCTGCTATATTCTTCACCAGCGGGTCATCACTGAAATATATCAGTTTCCCGTTTTTATTTATTGTCTCTGCAAAGATTCTGAATTGCTCGAGGTATTGATCAAACCGGGGAAAAACATTAATATGGTCCCATGATATGCCGTTAATGACTGCTATGTCGGCCCTGTAAACATGGAATTTAGGCCTGGGGTCAAGCGGAGAGCTCAGGTATTCATCGCCTTCAAAGACAGCTATATCCGCACTGTCTGACAGGCTTACCATTGTTTCAAAACCCTCTGTCACTGATCCGCACATATAGTCAAAATCACGGTCATTCATTTTCAGCACATGCATGATCATGGCTGTTATTGTTGTCTTGCCATGACTGCCCCCTATAACTATCCTTC
>JBKHBA010000078.1:0-10152 GCA_046542595.1 Bacteroidales bacterium
AAAAACATCAGGACAAAAGCAAAAATGAAGATGTAATTAAAAGCCCCTTTCACAATGTTTTAAATTTATTTGACAATTTAAATCAACAAGCTATATATTTGTGATCTGTTACTATAAAGAAAATTAAAATTACAAAGATTTATAAACTTATGATAAAGACATATTCCCCGTCCGTATTTTTTGCTCTTATTTTAACATTTCTTACACTCTCCTGCGGTAATAGCGGAAAGGAAAGAACCTGGTTTGTAAACATGGAAACAACAGAGGGCGATATTAAGCTCAAGTTGTATAATAACACAGCTCTTCACCGCGATAATTTCATTAAGCTGGTAAAAGATAATTACTATGATGGTATAAGGTTTCACAGGGTAATAGAGGATTTCATGATACAGGCCGGTGATTACAGGACCAATCCTGACATTGCAGCCGACACAACAGGAAAATATGAATACACCATTCCTGCGGAGATACATGAAAGTAACTTTCACAAAAGGGGTGCCCTGGCGGCTGCCCGGACCGGCGACAGGTTTAATCCTGAAAGGGCCTCATCAGGCACACAATTCTATATTGTACAGGGCAAAAAGTACAACGGTACCGTTACCGGGTCAGGCGATACTATCAGTGCTGAACAGATGATAAGTGATATTGAAAACAGGATTAACTCTTCCATGAAGCAGAACATTTTTTATATCAATCTTAAGGAAGAAAGGGAAAAATCACAATCATCAGGCGACGGGCGGACTGATGCCGAGATACAGGAGGCTGCCACCCTGAAGACTTATGAAGATCTGGAAAATTTCACTGAACTTAATATTTCCCCGGAACATACTGAGGTATACAGGACAGAAGGAGGCACACCGCATCTTGATATGCAATATACCGTCTTTGGCGAGGTGGTTGAAGGATTCGATGTTATTGACAGGATTGCTGCCGTTGAAACGGATGCCGCTGACAAACCCCTTAATGAAGTAATAATAAAAAAGGCCAGGATGGCAAGAAAGTAGAATATATGCTTGACAGGATAAAGAATATACAGAAAGAGATTGAGGATTTCACTGCCGCCAATCCTGGTGAAATAGAGGAATTCAGAATAAAATACCTGGGTAAGAAAGGATTGATACCATCACTGTTTCGTGATTTTAAAAGTGTTCCCCCTGCTGAAAAAAGCCGCTATGGGAAACTCATAAACGAGCTCAAGAATGAGGCCACCGAAAAGCTTGACAAACTAAAAGAAACCGTTAAGGATGATGGCGATACCGGCTCCTATACTGATCTTACGCGTCCGGCCGCCGGAACCCTCTCAGGCAGCAGGCATCCCATATCCATTGTCAGGAATGAAATAATAAATATTTTCCAGAGGCTGGGTTTTACCATATCCGAAGGTCCAGAGATAGAAGATGACGATCATGTTTTTACCAAACTAAATTTTCCCCCGGAGCACCCTGCAAGGGATATGCAGGATACCTTCTTTATAAAAAGAAAATACGCGGACGACAGTGATCCCACAGATATTCTGCTGCGTACTCATACCTCATCGGTACAGGTGAGGGTAATGGAAAATACCGTTCCCCCCATAAGAACTATTTCTCCCGGCAGGGTTTTCAGGAATGAAGCTATTTCCGCAAGAGCGCACTGCATCTTCCACCAGGTGGAAGGATTATACATAGATGAGAATGTTTCTTTTGCCGATCTCAAGCAGACACTGTATTTCTTTGCCGTGGAGATGTTCGGCAAAGAAACGAAAATAAGGCTCAGGCCTTCATATTTCCCTTTTACGGAACCTTCAGCCGAAATGGATATCAGCTGCACAATATGCGGCGGTAAGGGCTGTAATGTATGTAAATATACAGGCTGGCTTGAAATACTGGGCTGTGGTATGGTTGATCCTGCCGTCCTTGATTATTGTGGCATAGACAGTGTTAAATACACCGGTTTTGCTTTTGGCATGGGTATTGAAAGGGCAGCCATGCTTAAATACCAGGTTAACGACCTGAGGCTGTATTTTGAAAATGACATACGTTTTCTGAAGCAGTTCAGATCTGCTTTCTGAAGCAATAGAGATCAGCTGTGCAGCTCAGATCTGCTTTCTGAAGCAATAGAGATCAGCCGTGCAGTTCAGATCTGCTTTCTGAAGCAATAGATCAGCCGTGCAGCTGAAATAAGGCTAAGCGGCAGCCCGTTTTTTTTAAAAAAAGCCCGGATAATCTGCCTTAGTCTTATTCTTCAATTATGATCTCGTGAGTTATCTGCATTGAGGCTTTGTAGTTATAGGTAACGCCACAATATTGTTCCTGTGAAAGAAATACTGCCTTCTCCACCTTTTTCCTGTCAATATTCTTTCCCTTTAAGGCATATACAATATGCATCTTTGTCCAGTGCCTGGGGTGACTATCAGACAGAACCCCGCTCACCTTTACCTCAAATTCTTCAAAAGGCACTTTCATCTTTCTCAGTATTGATGCTACATCCATTCCCGTACAGCCACCCAGGGCAACCAGCATAAGGCTTTTGGGTTTTGGCCCGCGCTCTTTACCCCCGAATTCCCTGGCTGTATCTATCTTCATATTAAGTCCGTTAACCTCAATATTAAAAGAGAGATCTTCTTCCAGGTTTAGTTTTACAGTTTCTTCCATTTCCTTAACATATATAGTGAAAATATTTACAAAACTAATATATAATATCAAACCTTATTAGCATCTTTGTGTTTATATAGCAATATGATGAAACAGAAAGATATTAATATACCTTTTTGCAATAATTGTCCGGTAAACAATAATGCTGTATTCAGACATCTTTCAAAAGATGAAATTGATATTATTAATTTCGAGAAAGAATTCAGGCAGTATAAGAGAGGATCTGTCCTGTATACGGAAAACAGCCGGATAAGCGGATTCTATTGTATAAACAAAGGCATAATAAAAGTTTTTAAAACAGGTATTGACGGAAAGGAACAGATCATACGCTTTGCCAAACCCGGAGACATCATTGCCTACCGTTCAGTATTAAGCAATGAGCCGGCCTGCACATCGGCAAAAGTAATAGAAGATGCAAGGGTTTGTTTTATCCCGGCACACATACTCACTGATTTTGTCAACAAGAACCCTTTATTCTCAATGGAAGTGATGAAGCTCACATGTCATGAGCTGGGAGAAGCCAATGCATATATTACTGATATAGCGCAGAAAACAGTGAGGGAGAGGCTGGCAGAGATATTACTTATCCTTATCGATGATTTTGGTCTTGACAGTGATAATTACCTTCAGATATCACTTACAAGGGAAGAACTGGCTAATATTGTTGGCACCGCCACAGAATCGGTTATCCGTCTGCTCAGTGAATTCAAATCAGATAATGTAATACAGCTAAGCGGCAGGAAGATAAAAATAATTGACCAAAAGGCCCTTAAGAAGATAAGCAACATTTTCAGCTGACGGTAAACAGCATTTTACTGCTCCTTAAATTATTCCTGCATAAGGCTGTTAACCAATATATAAAGCAATAAACCCACAATCATCAATACGCCGCTCCATATAAGCAGTGTATTGCTTTCAAGTTTTTGAAATTCTGAATATGCCAGGACCCCGACACCTGCAAGCACAACAAATATTCCCAGTCTTTTCAATAACCCTTTCATATTATAAATTTTTTATTTTACTGATCATCAATAATTTAAAATATCTTCCTTTCTGTAAAAAAAGTTATTAAATATAATTATTAAGCTAAACATTACAAAATTAAAACAATAATCTGCTTTCTCCAGGTTTAAATTTTCCCAGGTGCTTGTATGCCAGTTCTGTTACCTCCCTTCCCCGCGGGGTTCTTTTTATATATCCCTCCTTGATAAGAAATGGTTCATACACCTCTTCTATCGTTCCGCTGTCTTCACCCACAGCAGTGGATATAGTATTTAGTCCAACCGGTCCACCACTGAATTTATCCATTATAACACTTAATATTTTATTGTCCATCTCATCCAGACCGTGACTGTCAATATTAAGTGCTTCCAGTGAAAACTTTGTTATGTCAAGGTTAATACTGCCATCTCCTTTCACCTGTGCAAAATCACGCACCCTTCTGAGCAGGGCATTGGCGATCCTGGGTGTTCCCCTGCTCCTGCAGGCTATCTCATCAGCAGCATTATCCCTTATGTCAACCTTCAATATCCCGGCCGACCGTTTTATTATACCGCATAATATATCAGAATCATAATATTCAAGATGCATCTTTATACCAAACCTTGCCCTGAGCGGACTGGTAAGCAGGCCGGAGCGTGTTGTTGCTCCTATCAGTGTAAAGGGGTTAAGGTTAAGCTGTACCGATCTGGCGCTTGGCCCCTTATCTATCATTATATCAATATGGTAATCTTCCATTGCTGAATACAGGTACTCTTCAACCACAGGGCTCAGCCTGTGTATCTCATCAATAAACAGTACATCACCCTCTTCCAGTCCGGTCAGAAGTCCGGCCAGGTCGCCCGGCTTATCCAGCACCGGTCCGGAACTGATCTTTATACCCACATCCATCTCATTGGCTATAATACTTGCCAGGGTTGTTTTTCCCAGTCCGGGCGGACCATGAAGCAATACATGGTCAAGAGCTTCTTTTCGCTGACTGGCTGCAGTAACAAATACTTCCAGGTTATCAACTATTCTTGCCTGTCCTTTAAAATCATCAAAGAACAAAGGCCGCAGCTTCTGTTCCAGCTCCTGGTCAACAGGACTAACAGATTCTTTTCTCACACTGAATTCATCTCCCATCAGGCAGGCTTATTTAATTATTTTTACATCCCTTTCGGGCAAATTTACTTTCACCCCGTTTATCCTCATTTCAATATCATCTTTGTAGCTAATTGTCATCTCAAGCATCCCCTCATCATTATATTTTCTCCACGTGCGTTGCCTCAAGCCCATATCATAATACTGTTCTTCCTTTATCCTGCCGTTATCATAATAATAAAAATGGTGTCCGTCAGGATTACCCTGTACATATTTACCCCTGTACAGTGTATTCCCTTCATCATCATAATATCTCCACCATCCTTCTCTAAGTCCTATTATATAATCTCCTTCTTCCCTGTGATCGCCAACGGTTATCACCCAGCTTCCGTTCCTTTCTCCATCCAGGTATCTTCCTTTGCTTATTATTTCTCCTTCACGGGTATATTCCGTAAAATCACCATCCCTTTTACCCTGGTAATATTCTTCTTCCCGCAGCAGTGATCCGTCTGGATAATACCACTGCCATAATCCATCCGGCCTTCCATTCCGGTACTGACCTGTCTGTACAACATTACCCTCACGGTCATAAAATGTCCAGCTACCCGTACGGCTGTTATTACTGTATTCGCCTTTTTCCTTTATACTCCCTCCTGGATAATAGTTAAGCCATGTACCGTTTCTCCTTCCGTCTTCAGTTACGATACCCTCTGACACTTTATTACCTTCATCATTATATATTACAGATGACTTAACTGTTCCGTCGCTATTATACTCCCTGTGTATCCCAATTGGCACACCCATCCTGAAAGGACCGCTGAACACAAGGTTACCATCACTGTCATACCTGTTGCGTATATCTATTTCCGGATCGTTATCAGTACCTTCCTCAACCAGTTTTCCCTCATCATAAAGCATAGCCATTATAAGAACTCCATTCTCATCATACTCACGGTAATACCCATGCAATTTACCATCAATATATTCCATCTCTTTTTTAATATTACCGTTTTCATGGAACTCCTTCCATGCTCCCTGCTTCACACCATCGGCATCCTTCCTGTTTATCCTTTCCCTGCTCACAAGGAAATCATTATTATACTCATAAAGTGTAATAATATTCCCTTCCTCATCATATTCTCTTGACAATCCCTGCTTTTTACCCTCAATATACGGTATAGTAAGTTTTACCTTTCCATCCGGGTAATACCTGTAAGCCGTTCCCTGTCTTTTATCGGATGCATACAGTTCACGCGACCAAACATACAAGCCGTGACTCCTGTCTTTCTTATATTTAAGATAATAACCGCTTTTTTTACCGTACAGGTAATCAATTTTTTCAAGGGTATCACCTGTCTGGCTGTAAAAGACCCATACACTGTCAAGCAAATGATTTCTCCTTCGTCCTTCTGATTTAAGCACCCCTGTAACATAATAACTCTTCCAGTAGCCATCAGGCTTACCATCCCTTATATAACCTTCACTGGAAATATTACCATTAGGATATTTAAAAACATGGTAGCCGTCTTCCGGCTGCTGTTCCTGGCCGCAGATAACAGGGGCTATAATAATAAATAATAATATTAAAACATATCTTCCCATATTCTAAATTCCTAAACGTTCAGATATATCAAGCATTCTTCTTATTGGTTTTCCTGCCTTTTCCATCAGATCCTTATCCATAACTATTTCAGGTTCCTCATATTTAAGGGCAAGGTAAATTTTTTCCATACTTATAAGTTTCATAAAATTACACTCACTGCATCCACATGTAGAATCCATTGAAGGGGCAGGTATAAATGTTTTGCCGGGCGCTGCCTTTTTCATCTGGTGTATAATACCCGGCTCTGTGCCTACAATATATTTATCAGAACTGTCATTTTTAATATATTTAAGCAGGGCACCGGTGGAACCTATAAAGTCAGCAACCATCCTCACAGGCAATTCACATTCGGGATGTACAATAATACTGGCATCAGGATTTTTATCTTTTATATCCATTATACCCTCCAGTGAAAACTCCTCGTGTACATGACAGGCACCCTGCCATATAAGCATATCCCTTTCCACCTTATTATTTATATAATTACCCAGGTTCCTGTCAGGTGCAAAAATAATCTTCTCTTCTTCTGGCAGTGATTCCACTATCCTGTATGCATTGGTAGATGTGCAAATAATATCGGATAAAGCCTTTATTTCAGCTGCTGAATTAATATAAGTAATAACTGTGCGTCCCGGGTTATCTTCCACAAACTGCCTGAAATCATCAGGCGGACAGGCATCTGACAACGAACAACCGGCATTCATATCAGGTATAAGCACCTTTGTTGCCGGTGATAATATCTTGGCTGTTTCGGCCATAAAATGAACACCTGCAAAAACTATTATGTCTGCATCCACACTGGCTGCCTTCCTTGACAGGTCAAGACTGTCACCTACAAAATCAGCAATATCTTGTATATCAGATGTCTGGTAATAATGAGCCAGTATAACGGCATTCTTTTCTTTCCTCATCCTTTCTATCTCCTTAATAATATCGATATCCGGACTTACCGGCTTATCGATATACCCCTTTTCAAGAATACCCCGTTTTTTAAACATCTTATTATTATTATTTAATATTAATTAATTTATATATAATGATAGTAATAGGCTGTTGAAACTGTTTAAATAAAAAGCAAAAATATCTTGCAAATATTGATATTAATAGCATAAAAACATCTTATTAACATCCCAAAAATTATACCGTTTTTGATTACCAGATCATTATATACTTTACTAACAATTGTTCATATTGTAATATTACCAGGACAAAGTAACAAAACTAATCCTTTTTGTTGTTTATTAAGGGTTGAAATAATCCTGTTAAAAACTCATAAGTAAGCCTCATCTTAAAAAAACACTGCCACTGTCTGTTTATTGAATACTTATAAAAAAGAAATTAACAGCTATGAACAGTTTATTAAACAATAAATAAATATAAGATGTATGAGATGTATAATATGAAACATTTTATTATTGTCTTTGTTCTTATAGAAAAGGAGATAAAAATTTAAATAATATATTAATATACCTTCTATTGTTGGTATCTTTATTCCAGTGAAATAAATAAAATATAATCACGTGAAACGTCCATTAAAAAATCATCATTATTTTACATTAAGAGTATGATTATTTTTTAATGGTAAGTTCCATGTGGCCAATGAAATAAATTAAATATAATAAAGTGAAAAAAATTGCCCTTACAGCTGATCACGCCGGTTATCATAAGAAAGAAATGCTAAAAAATTATCTTATTAAATCCGGATATGAAGTAAAAGATTTCGGCCCCTTCTCGGAAGAGAGTGTTGATTATCCTGATTTTGGCCATCCCGCCTCACAATCTGTTAATTCAGGTGAATTTGATGCCGGGATAACAATATGTGGTAGCGGCAATGGTATCAATATGACATCCAATAAATACCAGCGAATACGGTCAGCATTATGCTGGAATGAAGAAATAAGCCGCCTGGCCAGGGCTCATAATAATGCCAATATGTGTGCTTTACCCGGAAGGTTTGTGTCGGATGCCGAAGCCTTGCTGATAGTTAAGACATTCCTTAACACAGATTTTGAAGGAGGCAGGCATAAGAGAAGGATAGATAAGATACCTTTAAAAAAAATATAATATGCTCTCAAAAACCTGTAAATATGGTATACGTGCGATTGTATATATTGCAGGCAACAGCAGGGAAGGAGAAAAGATAGGAATTAAAAAGATCTCCGAAGACCTTGACCTGCCTATGCCTTTTCTTGCCAAGATATTACAGGTACTGGTGAGAAGGAAGATACTTAAGTCCTCCAAGGGGCCTCATGGAGGCTTTGGTCTTGCCCGTAATCCGCGTGATATATATATACTGGAAATAGCCTTAGCCATTGATGGAGATGATGTTTTTAACAGGTGCGTACTGCATAATGATACATGTGCAGGAGTTCGCAGCTCCGGCGGACATTGCACACTGCATCACGACTATGTAAAAGCAAGAAATAAAATAGAAAAGCTTTTTAATACCAAAACCGTGCTTAACCTGGTTAACACAGCCCGTAATTCGGATGCATTATTTTAATAAGTAATATGGCTGGTATCTACCTTCATATCCCTTTCTGCAAAAAAAAGTGCCATTACTGTGATTTTTACAAGACCCTGGAAACGGGAAAGACAGGCTCTTTTTTAAAAGCTCTTAAAAAAGAAATTGAGTTACGGAAAGGATACCTTGAAGAAAAGGAAGGTATCGGAACGGTGTATTTCGGAGGAGGCACACCCTCTGTGCTCAGTGTATCAGAGCTTGGGAACATACTGGAAACAATAAGCATTCATTTCGATGTTGCTGACGGTGCGGAGATAACAGTGGAGGTTAACCCGGATGATATTAATAAGACATATGCAGAAGAGCTTAAAAAGTCAGGTGTTAACAGGATAAGCCTGGGCATACAGTCGTGGGACAACAATATATTAAAGATGCTCAACAGGCGTCATACCGCAGCGCAGGCAGGGGAGGCCATCAGATTAATACACCAGGCGGGTATTGATAATATTTCAGCAGACCTATTATATGGAATACCGGGAATGTCTTCAGGAACATGGGTATCCGGACTCAAAAAAACCCTGGATTATGATATTAAACACCTGTCTGCTTATCACCTGACTATTGAAGAGGGAACCGTATTCGGAAGAATGAAAGAGGCGGGTGAGCTGCAGGAGACAGGCGAGGAAGAAAGCGAAAGGCAGTTTGCCGTTTTACTGGAGATATGCAGCAGGAATGATTTTATACAATACGAGATATCCAATTTCTGTAAGGAAGGCTATTATGCAAAACATAATACCAATTACTGGCGCAGGGTGCCCTATCTCGGACTGGGACCTTCAGCACATTCTTTCAATGGTGAAACAAGACAGTGGAATGTTGCCGGGCTTACAGAATATATAAAGCATATAGAAAGGGACGAGGTGCCGGCCACGGTTGAAACTCTCGGTTTGCGTGACCGCTATAATGAGTATATAATGACATCATTACGCACTATGTGGGGTGCTGACCTGGATTATGTGGAGGAGAATATAAATAAGGAATTGCGAGACTACCTGAGTAACCTGTCAACACGTTTTATAAGATACGGGATGATGAAAAAGAAAGATAACACACTTATTCTTACCGACCAGGGTAAGATGATATCTGATAATATTATTTCATCACTGATGATGGCCTAGCGACGGCTCTCAGGGATTTTATCACTGATAAAGATTTAGCGACGGCTCTTAAGCATAAAACTGCTGGAACCGATATGATGACCGTCGAGGTACAGGTCAACACCATAGGTACCCTTTATAAAATCACCGTTATTATCGACAAAAATACTTATTTCCACATCCCTGTTAAGGTATTCAACAGTACGGCTTTCG
>JBKHBA010000079.1:0-9954 GCA_046542595.1 Bacteroidales bacterium
GCTAAAATGATCCCCCGGATCATTTTATTCGCTTTGCTCATGAGCTCTCTTCGTTCGGTTTTAACGCCCGGTCCGGTTCGAGCCCAGCCGGGCCACTTTCACCCGCCTTAGCTTTAGCGACGGCGGGCTTTTTTTTGCATAATAATTTAAACAGATAAAAACAATTCATAAATTCGTTATCAATAATTAATAACTTGGGATGAAATATTTTTAAAGATAACAACTGCAATTTTTTATGGATCATATTATTGTTTTCGCAACGCTCGCACTTGTACTGTTTCTTTTTATCTGGGGCCGCATCCGGCACGATTTTGTGGCCCTTATTGCATTGAGCCTGTTGATCATTACAGGCCTTACAGATCCGGGAACAGCTTTTAACGGCTTTGGTCACCCTGCTGTGATAACAGTGGCAGCAGTGTTGGTTATCGGAAAAGCGCTTGAGTACTCAGGCGTAGTGGATTTGCTGGGGAAGTGGGTTATCAGGCTCGGTAACAATCTTATTCTCCAGATTTTTACGCTGTCCGTTCTTGTGGCTGTTGCCTCGGCCTTTATGAATAATGTGGGGGCCCTGGCGATTATGATGCCTGTGGCCATTCACATGGCGAGAAAGAGTGGCAATTCTCCCTCATTGATCCTTATGCCTATAGCATTTGCATCCCTCCTTGGCGGGATGATAACCCTAATAGGTACACCGCCTAATATTATTATTGCCACTTTCAGGGCGGAGGAGACAGGTGTTCCCTTTGGTATGTTCGATTATTCCCCTGTAGGTATTGTTATTACTGTTGCAGGCATAATTTTCATAACCCTTGTTGGCTGGAGGTTAATACCACAGAGGACTGCTGACAAAGCGGATAATGAGCTTTTCGATATAGATGATTATATCACAGAAGTCAAGGTAACAGCAGGGTCTAAGATTAAAGGGAAGGCTGTTTCAGAAATAGGTGAGGTTACCGACAGTGATGTTCAGCTTCTTGGACTGGTAAGAGAAAACAAACGGATACATGCACCCGGACCGGATGAGATGTTGCTTGAAAAGGACATAATTATTGTTGAAACGGATGCAGAGGAGTTAAAAACTTTTATTTCAGATACAGGTGCTAAACTTGTAGGTGACAAAAAGTTCAGGAAAGATGCAGCAGGATCAGATAAAATAGCAATTGCCGAGGCAATTGTAATGGAAGGGTCGTTGTTGACAAATAATACCGCAGCATCAATAAAAATGCGGAGCAGGTTCGGTATAAACCTCCTGGCTGTGGCCAGGCGGGAGAAAAGGATAAGAAACAGGCTGAATCATGTAGTTTTTAAACCGGGTGATGTACTCCTGTTACAGGGGCGGGAACATCTTATCCACGACACTATAAACACTATCGGTTGTATTCCATTGGCGCAAAGAGAACTGAGACTGGGTTACAAAACAAAAATACCACTTGCACTCGGTATATTTGCTGCTTCCGTCATGGTTGTTGTTACAGGCCTGCTACCTGTTCAGGTGGCATTTTCAATTGGAGCCGTATTAATGGTCCTTGCCCGCATCCTTCCGGTCAGGAGATTTTATGACAGCATTGACTGGCCGGTGATTGTATTGCTTGGGGCAATGATTCCGGTCGGGACGGCCCTGGAGACAAGCGGAGGTGCTGACATGATAGCCGGCTTTGTGCTTGAAGCAGGCAAGTCATTGGCTCCCTGGGCTATCCTTGTTATAATTCTTACAGTAACAATGCTCCTGTCGGGTATTATTAACAATGCTGCCACAGTGGTACTGATGGCACCTATTGCAATCAGTGTGGCAAGCGGTCTTCATCTATCCATAGATCCCTTTCTGATGGCTGTAGCTATTGGCGGATCGTGTGCTTTCCTGACACCTATAGGCCACCAGTCAAACACCCTGGTAATGGGTCCCGGGGGGTATAAGTTTTCAGATTATCTGAGGGTTGGATTTCCTGTTACCATGGTAGTTATTGTAATCAGTGTGCCACTCATTATTTTCTTCTGGCCTTTCTGATAATACCCTGATCACTACTGGGTGTATATAAAAAAGGATTGATCATAATGACCAATCCTTTCTTGTTCGCCCGGTATGGGCGCCTGGATGAAACTATCCTGTTACAACTCAGAGATATCTATAGGTGTATTTGTTGTCTTTTTGCTTTCAACAACTACATCTTCCACGAATCCCAGTATCTCACCAAATTCACCGTCAACTGATGTTGTAACCACCAGGTCGTATGTCATGGGTGACAGGTATACAAGATGGTAGCTTCCTTCATCGTCTGCTATACCACTGCTTACTGCATTTGGAAAACGGGGTATGGTGTCTGCTGCAGGTTCGTCTGCCTCAGAGGCATCATATG
Organism: Bacteroidales bacterium; assembly: GCA_046542595.1. GTDB lineage: Bacteria > Bacteroidota > Bacteroidia > Bacteroidales > VadinHA17 > UBA9300. The sequence continues at coordinate 2,355 of JBKHBA010000079.1, forward strand.
TGTCATCCTCATATGCAAAAACCACTATATCAGTACCCTCGGGTATATTTGTTATACCACCGCTGATTTTGCCGGCCTGGTTGTCAACAATAAGCCTGATAGTCGGCTTCAGTATATACATTCCTGTCATGCCGGCTTCAATAACTGATTTTCTTGCATCAAAATCGGCTGTTATATCAACTGTTCCGTTTGAAGGCACGGTGAATGCTCCGACACCTTTCCACCCTGTCTGATGACCGCTGGGAACAAAAAGCTGCTCAGTGCTGCCATCGGCAAATTCAATATAGCAGCCCGGGTTATTATGTGCTGCACTTCCCATAACGGGGGCATCGATCATAAACCTGAGCTGTGTATAGGTGCCTGCTTCCATTTCAAAGTTTCCGAGCAGTTCTGACACGCCATTGGTAAGCTCCAGGAGGTTGAATTCTTTCGGTCCTTCAAAGCCCTCAAAGGTCATCCATTCATTATCATTCATATGATACTGTATCTCTGTTATTGACAGCCATACGCCTGTAACATCGGCATTGTCAATGGGTGCATCTGTAATAGAAAGGTTAAGGGTGCCTGTATTCCCCTCCTTTTCACATCCTGCAAAAAGTAATAATGCAAAAAGCGCCAATAAGAATAAGCTTCTTAATTTTTTCATGGTACTAAAATTTTAAAGGTTTACAAAATTTGTTTTCAGCTTCTGTTTCTGCATCTAAGACGATACAAAGCAATAAAGGGTTGGAATGATGCTACCTGCTTAATAGATATTTAAGGGATAATGTAATATTAACAGAGGCATTATTTGTGGCATTGAGATAGTCAGGTATGCGTTCAGTGCCGGCATATATATTATTAAGACCGTAATATGCCCTGAAGCCTGTGCCCAGGCCAAGATTTTCAACCAGGGGGAATACATATTCATACCCTGCCTGGAGTCCGTAATCAAGTGTATTATAATCGCCGGTAATATAGATTGTTTCCGAATCAATATTCTGTGATGCATTATGCAGGTAGGCTATATAGGGTCCCATATTAAGGGCATGTTCGCCCTGCATAAAATTGTCGGAGTTAATGAAATATCTCAATGACAGGCCAAGCCGGGTATAGTTAAACTGCATATTGCTGGTCACATAGTTGCCGTTTATATACTCGTTATATTCCTGTTTGTTCTGTGCCAGTATATTAAGGTCCATTTGCAGGTCTGTATGCTCTGTAAGACCTGTTCCTGCGTAGACACCAAAGTCAGATCCGAATGAAGGATTTGCAGACACCAGGCTGGTGCTTTTAAACCCGCTTATTGTTTTCTGGTTAACCAGCCAGGTGTTAGCCAGCTGGCCGGTGCTGCCTATATAGAATTTTTTAAAGGCTTTCTTTATTTTTTCCATACCCTGTTCTGTACTGCCTCGCTGATCATAAATAATTTCCGTGCTTATACGGCCCGGGATGTTTATTGCAGGAATGCCTGCAGCTTCTTTTATATCTGTGGCAGCCATATAATTACGAACTGCTTTCGCTCTTCCTTTCTGCTTTTCACTATCCTCTTCTTTTATCTCTTCCCTTGCCTGCCCGGGCTTTTCTCCTTCTTTTTGCTGCTTTGTGCCGTCAGCCTGTCTGTCCGTGGGCAGATCTTTGCCCTGTGCCTTCGGGCTCTCTGGTTCAGATATCTGTTCGTCCTTTACATCCACCTGTGTGCCTTCCTTCTGCCCGGCAGTACGATCATCACGGCGGTCTTCAGCAAGGGTGTTGTTATTTCCGGGCTGCTCCTGCGTTAAAAACTGGCGATATACACCGGCCAGGGCCAGCACCAGTATACCGGCAGCAGCAGCCGTCCTTAAGACGCTTATCAGCCTTGCCCTGCTGTCAAGCCTCCTGCTTATTTCCTCCCATGAATTGTCAATATCCAGATCATCCTGTATATTCTCCCATACTGATTCGGGAGGAAACAGCTCATTTGATTCAACTTTGTTTTTATACCATTTTAAAAAGTCCATTTTTCAGGCACTGTATTTATTTACAAGGGACATCAGCATCTTCCTGGCCCTGCTGAACTGTGATTTTGATGTCCCTTCCGTAATATTCAGTTTTTTAGCTATCTCACTGTGCGAATATCCTTCAAGAGCAAAAAGGTTAAAGATCAAACGCGCTCCTTCCGGTAACCGCGACACCATATTCATTATATCCGTAGCTTTCATCTCTTCAAGCACCCCCGGCTTAAAATCCTCAACCGGTTCATCATAGCTGTCATTAATATAACTGTATTCCCTCTGGCGTTTTCTGAGGCTGTCAATTGCCGTGTTTGAAACAATCCTCCTTATCCAGCCCTCCAGCGATCCTTCCATGTTAAAACCCTTTATTTTTTTAAAAACTTTGATAAAGGATTCCTGCAGTATATCCTGGGCCATATCCCGGTCACCGGAATAGCTCATACATATACCGTACATCTTAGTGGCGTATTTCCTGTAAAGGATCTCCTGGTATTGCCTTTTGTTGTTTTTACAGCCTTCCAGGATCTCCTTTTCACTGTATAAGTCGACCTGCATTTATCTATTCAAAAACCACTCTCAATGAATTATCAAGGCGTGATGCCAGTAAATTAAAAATCTCAGTGTTATTTTTATCGTTTATTAAAATAATATCATCATCATCATCGTCATCATCATCATCATCGTCATCGTCATCGTCATCGTCTGTGCAGCCGGTTTCAGCCTTCATAAGCTGGCCCATATTCAGCAGGCGAAACATTGAAGGTGTATCAAACACTATACTTACCCTGGCCGGGATATCTTTTGTGAGTATCACCTGTCTGCTTCCTTCATCGTTTTCTGCTTTTATGCTTAACTGCTCATTGAATGAATATTCAAATTGTACATCTATTTCGTCAAGAGGGCCTCTTTGAAATCTTCCTTTAAGCAAAATGGCCGGATCTTCATCATTTCCTGCGTCAAACACCAGTTCTATTATATTATAGACACCCTGGGGTATGTCAAAGTTCACATGCCGGCCGTCCTCCCCCTTATGCATTTCCGCCTCCAGGGGATCATCAAACCGGCGGGTAAAAAAGTAGCTTTCTCCCTGTTCCCTTACACCGTTAAATTCAAAAGCGTTGATTACCATAAAGGCCTCATCAATGGTAAACCGTGATCCGGATTTAAAGTCCTGAGAAAGCTCGTAGGGCTCCATATCAAAACCCATATCCACCTTTACGGGTACCTTCAGTTCCTTTTCTTCACATGAGCTGAACAAAAACATGACCGTGGCCCCGAACAACAGGAATAATTTTTTCATTATTTTCTATTTTTTCCTCTATTTGTCAGACGATACGGCGCGGAAAAAGGTTGTATTATTCAATAATAATATTCCTTACATCCCTTGATACCTCTATTACCGGTCGCCTGTCTATGTTAAGGAAATCGGCAAGCGGATCCGGCATGCGCCTGTAGTTAAGCACGGCTGTCAGCCTGTACTCGCCCGGAGGTATATTATCCGGAACGGTAAATGAATAGCTCTCCATTCTCTCTTCCAGTGGTTCCAGGCGGTTTTCAATAATCTCAACGGTAAGCCACTGTGCGTAGGTAAATTCACCTTCGGAATCAAGGAAGGCGCTGTGGTAGAGCCTGTCGCCCTCGGTCAGCCCGTCCCTTTCTATAGCTTCGCTTAATGTGGAGTGCGACGGATATGCCACCCGGGCGTTGCTAGTACGAAAATATTTATCATTGGGATCCTTGCTGTTGACAGGCACGGGTATATGCAATATTTCTTCACCGTCGAGGCTGTTCAGGCTTACATGCAGCCATACATCTCGTTCTTCCACGGAACCAGTGGGGAAATTATGTCCTGTTGCAAGTGCTTTAACCATCAGTGAGAAGTCCACTTTCTCACCCTTTGCAACAGGATCAAACTCCTGCCGGAAGTACACACCTGCGGCACCTTCAACAAACTCTTTAAAGCCTCCTCCCCACCAGTGGTCGGTATTATGGGGTCTTATCATACCCATTTTTGCCGGCTTTCCCTGCATGGGCTGCATATGGCACGACTGGCAGGATATTCCCCTTTCGGAATAAACGCTTTCGGCATATTCATGCTCGGTGGTCTTAACCCATACATCATAGGGGTTGAGCTCATTATGACATGTGGCACATATCTGTTCGGCCTCATATATCTCCGACATCTGTGTATCATGGTGAGGCGACCAGGGAAAGGGCAGGTCGGCCCGCTTGGGATCCACTTCGGCCGAGGCATGTGATATATAATCGTGATTAAAGGGCGGATCATTCTCAAAGCGGTCGAGTGTGTGGCAGAAATCACAGAAGATGCCCCTGTCGGCCCTTGTTTTTGTATACTGACCCGCATTCCAGTGATTATCGGGCTCAGCGGTACGCGGTGGTATCATATCACCTGAGAGAAAGGCAGACGGTGAATGGCATCCTATGCATCCCTCATGGGCATCCTCCAGTTTTTCATCCAGTCCCAGAGAAGGCAGTACAAGGTCATAGTACTGGGCCTGGAAAAAGTCGCCCGAAAAACCTTTTGAATGCTGCGACACACTCCACCTCTCGAACCTGTCCCAGTGGCAGCCGGAACATTCCATGGGATCCTCGAAATAGTAATACTGCTTGTTCTGGTTCTCCTTATTGTTAAGTATCACCATGCCTGTCAGCATTAAGGCTGTTGTAGCGGCAAGAACCGGAAATATAATTTTTTTAGTCTTCATATTTACGTGATTATATTTTATTTTTTTATTGGTCACATGGAACTTACCATTAAAAAAACAATTTAACTCTTAATGTGAAATAATGATGATTTTTTAATGGACGTTTCATATGATTAGTATGCTGTTAAAAGAATTCCCATGAAAAGATGCTTTTTATTATAATATTGTCGGCCGGATCAGTTAAGCCGAAGCCCACTCCTGCATGCCACCTGAATTGTGAATATTTCCCGAAGAAAAAATCAAAGGAGGGAAAGATATAATTTGTCTGGTTGCCGAAATTATTCACATCATAAAGCTCTCCCATTTTTGAGTAATATTCAATCCTGGGCTGGAATTTGAGGCTCCTTATGAATGTATAAGCCCCGTTGAGAGCGAATTCCACTCCCTCTCCCACACCAGGGCCGCTTATCTTTTTCTCAAAGGTGGGATTCAGAATAAAGCGGTGCGAGCCATAATCTTTTTCCATGATCAGTTTAAATTCCAGTTCCTCGGCTAAACCGTAGCCTTTTTTAGGCAGCTTGTATTCACCGTACAGGGCAAGGTCAACAGGCAGCTGGCCTTTTTCAAAGAGCGAATAGTGAAACATAACGGCTTTTGTCCTTACCCGTTTCAGATTTTCACCACGCGGCTGCTCAAAGTCCATATAGAAAGCCACGGTCCATGTGGGACTGAGACCGTATTCAAACTCTATGGAATGGGCAAACAGGCCTTCGCGGCTTATGTCATTGCCGAAGAAGCTGTAAGCATGGTCTGAGGAAGGGATGTAGGAGGTCCAGTATACAATCTCCTTTTCGCTGGGGTCGAGTGTTGTGTATCCGTATACCTGGTAGAACTGTGCACCGGCGGTGGTTGCCATCATAATAAACAACACGCAGGACAGAATAAATTTAAAGTGATTTTTCATCTTGTATTACCGCTTAAGTGAGATTTATACTTCCAATTTAAGAAATTTTTCCGAGAGTGTAAAAACCTTTTATCCTGCACCTGGCGGCAAAAAAAATGCCCCGCAGGAGGCAGGGCAATTAACAATCAATTAATTTTTAGCATCAACAATAGAAAAAAAAGAGACTGCCGTTTTAAGACAGCCTCTTCTTTCTTTTTATTCAGTTCTGACTATAAGTAACCGTCATTCTGAACCATATTGGGATTAGCATCCATCTCGCCCAGCGGGATGGGAAATGCAAACTTATACGATCCGTAAGCCGGTCCTTCGTGAGTCTGGTTAAACTCATCAACCAGCGGAATATCACTTCCTGTACGTGCCAGGTCGTGGAACCTCATGCCTTCGAAGCAGAACTCAAGCCTTCTCTCCCTAAGGATATTATCCTCAGTAACTGCTCCATATGCAGAGGCATTTCTTTCTGCAGGCACCATGTTAAGGTATGTAAGTGCATCGGGGTCACTTGCATTATTCCTCCAGAGAGCCTCGGCATAGCTGAGTATTATCTCTTCATAACGCAGTACCGGCACATTGTCCGAATAGTCGAGAGAAGGATATTTACCCAGGTTGGTATAAGGTCTGTCTGCCGGCAGATCCGGGTCCGGGCCTATCATTTCCGGTGTTGCTCTCACATCACCTGCATCAAACTCGAGCACCAGGTCTTCAAGGGGAGATATATCACCATAGGATGATCCCCTGTAGATATATTGCAGACCGTTGATATTGGCATTGTCAACGGAGCTGAATGCCAGCTCGAATATTGAGTTGGCAGCACCGTCAACAAGGAATGATTCAGCAAACTGGTCGCCTGGAATAATGTCGTAATTGCCTGAATTGATAATGGTCTCGCAGCCGGCAATAACCTTGTCCCAGTCGCCGAAATATGTTCCAACCCTGGCCTTAAGTGCATGAGCACCGTAGTGGGTGAACAATTCCTTTGAGTCATCATCCAGGGATGGATCCATCATGGAAATGGCTGTCTCGATATCACTGAAGATATCGGTCACGTTATTCTGCCATGTATCCCTTGCAGGTGCCAGGTCTTCGCCCTTGTATTCCTTGATATAAGGTATACCGAGGGTTCCGCCTGTATGCATCTGCCCGTAATAGATCAGCAGGTCATAATGGCCCAGTGCCCTTATCGCATAAGCCTGGCCTATGTAATGCTCAAGCTGGTCGGCATCTCCTTCTATTTCATCGGTATCGAGGCCTGTCAGGATGTTTGCAATAGCAATCGTGCTGTAAGCCTGTGCCCAGTGACCACCGAAGTTGGAGGTGTAATTCATTTTGGCATCTCCTACAAAGCGTCCGGAGTTACCGTTTGAGTAGCAGTTGTCGCTTCTTACTTCGCCCCAGATAATAAAGTCTCTTCCATAGTAGCCACTGGAAGTCAAACTGTTGTATGCGCCATACAATATGCCTTGCACATCTTCTACAGTGCCCATGTTTCCTTCAACCGCTTTTGCCTGTGCAAGGGTTGGATCCAGGGCTTCCTTGCTGCAGGACGATAATACACCTGCGAGCAGTGCGATAGTGAATAATGTATATATAATTTTTTTCATTGTACTAGAAATTTAAGTTTAAACCGAATACGAGTGATTTGATAGGCGGAGTAGTAAGGCCTGTGAAACCGCTGGCCTGCACTTCGGGGTCATATCCTTTCCTTGTCTCTTCATCAAATGCATAGGTGAACATATTTGTTCCCCTTACATATACAGAGGCGCCTGTCAGCTTGGCCCTTGAAAGAAGTGAAACAGGAAGCTGGTATCCCAGAACTATATCTTTAAGCCTCATGTAATCGCCTTTGAAGAGTATTCTTGATGTGTAGGGAGAAACGGCATTCTGTGGCCAGAAAGCGAATTGCATTTTTGGTATATCAGTGATATCACCGGGCTCCTGCCATCTTTCCATAAGTTTTTCAATACCGTTGAAATAGCCTACTGAATAAAGTCCGTTATCCC
>JBKHBA010000080.1:0-9785 GCA_046542595.1 Bacteroidales bacterium
TATCGCAGACGGACTGCTCACCAACTACCACATGCCCGGCAGCACCCTGCTGCTCCTGGTAGCTGCCTTTACGGGTGAGAGATGGAGGGATATCTATGAGTATGCCCTGGATAATGATTTCAGGTTCCTGAGTTATGGAGACAGTTCCCTTCTGCTGCCCTGAGCATTGCCAGGTGTACTTCACTTATCTTTGCCGGTCCGGACCCTTTTTCGGCTTTTCTTCACTTATCTTTGCCGGTCCGGACCCTTTTTCGGCTTTTCTTCACTTATCTTCGCCGGCACTGGGCCCCGTCAGCCCTTATAAGTTTTCATCTTTTTTTCCAGCAAAACAGCAAAACCTTCAATATCATCCTCCGTGGTATCCCAGCTGGTCATCAGGCGGTATTCTGACAGCTCCTCATTCCATGGATAGAAAAAATATTCATCCATAAGCTGTTCCGCAACTTCGCCGGGCAGTATAAGGAAAACGCCGTTTGAATGCACCTTCTGAGTTAAGCGTACACCTTCTATCATCCTTATGCGATCAGCCAGTTTCCTGCCCATCATATTGGCATGGGAAGCATTTTTCAGCCAGAGGTCATTCCTGAAATATGCAATGAACTGGGCAGATATATAACGCATCTTGGAGGCCAGCTGCATGCCCTGCTTTCTTATATACCTGAAATCCCCGGATAACCCTTTCTTCAGAAAGCATACCGCTTCACCGTACATCATTCCGTTCTTTGTGCCGCCAAAGGAAAGCACATCCACTCCTGCTTCCGTTGTGAAGTCGCGAAACGGCAGGTTAAGAGCAGCGGCTGCATTGGCTATCCTCGCACCATCCATATGCAGCAGCATTCCATGTCCATGCACAAAATCAGCAAGTTCACGTATCTCCTCTGCCGTATATACTGTACCCATCTCGGTAGCCTGGGTTACCGAGACAACCCCTGGCTGCGAATGATGTTCAAAATCAAAGCCATGAAGGTGTTTTGCCAGCAACTCTTTTTTCAGCTTTCCGTCAGGAGTATCCACGGTCAGTATCTTGCATCCTGAATATTTTTCAGGTGCTCCGCATTCATCCTGCTCTATATGTGCTGTAAAGGCTGTAATAACCGAATTCCATGAGCGTGTAACACCGGTGAGTCCAAGAACATTGGCGGCCGTGCCGGTAAAAACAAAAAACACCTCGGTAGAAGGCCCGAATATTATCCTGAACAGCTCCTGTGCCTCCCTGGTATAAGGGTCATCGCCATAACCAACTACATGTCCCCTGTTAACCTTTTCCATTTCTTTCATTATATCCTGGTGCACACCGGCATTATTATCGCTTGCAAAGCCTCTTTTTATCTTCATTTTACTTAATATTTACTGATTCCCCGGAACTCAGCCTTAAAGATAATTTTAAAGTAATTCAGTTCAGTTCTGCAAACTTATTTAAATCAATTTTAAATAAAAAAGTCTTTACCGGAAATAATAATATATGTTAATTTTGAAAGTGATTTTATAAACAAAACCTTCTGATCATGAACGGGAACTTCGCTCTTATTGATTACCTGATCTTTATTGTTTATGCAGTTGGGCTCATTGCTCTTGGGCTTTGGGTTTCACGCGATAAGAAAGGTACAGGCAAGAATGCCGAGGATTATTTCCTTGCCAGTAAATCACTGCCATGGTGGGCAATAGGAGCCTCTCTTATTGCTGCCAATATATCGGCAGAGCAAATGATAGGCATGTCCGGATCAGGCTTTGCCATAGGCCTTGCCATAGCCACCTATGAATGGATGGCGGCAGCAACCCTGATAATTGTTGGAAAGTATTTCCTTCCCATATTCATTGAGAAAGGTATATATACCATTCCGGAGTTTGTTGAAAAAAGGTTTAATAAATCTCTTAAGACTATACTGGCTGTTTTCTGGATTGCCCTGTTTGTTTTTGTCAACCTCACCTCTGTACTCTTTCTGGGGGCAAAAGCTATAGATACAATAATCGGGACAGGTGACGGCTCAATACTTGTATGGGCCGTTGTAGCACTGGCCTTTGTGGCTGCAGCCTATTCACTGTATGGGGGACTCTCAGCAGTGGCGTGGACTGATATAATACAGGTAGCCCTCCTGGTGATGGGAGGAATAATCACCACTGTCATTGCACTCAATAAGGTCACCCCCGACGGAGGTGTTTTAAACGGTATGAGTCATGTTTATAATGTTGCCGGTGAGAAATTTCATATGATACTGTCGCGTGATAACCCCGAGTTTTTCAATATGCCGGGCATAGGGGTGCTGATTGGAGGTATGTGGGTTGCCAACCTTTATTACTGGGGCTTTAACCAGTATATTATACAGAGAACGCTGGCAGCCAAATCACTTAAGGAAGCACAGAGAGGTATTGCTTTTGCAGCATACCTGAAACTGATAATACCCCTGTTTATAGTTATACCGGGTATCATTGTCTATGTAATGTACACCCAGCCTGAGGGCACCACCATTATACCCGGAATTGTGGAAGCATTTACCAAGGCCGATGGTACAACAAATTATGACAAGGCGTTTCCATGGCTTATCGGGACTTTCATACCGGCGGGCCTGAAAGGTCTTGTTGTTGCTGCACTGGCGGCAGCCATAGTATCGTCACTGGCCTCTATGGTCAATTCCACGTCTACAATATTCACTATGGATATCTACAGGCCGTATTTCAATAAGAATTCTTCAGACAAAGTAACAGTGAGGGTGGGCCGGATAGCCGGGCTGGCAGCACTTGTAATAGCCATTCTTATAGCACCCCAGCTTCAGAATCTTGAACAGGCATTCCAGTATATACAGGAATATACGGGTATGGTGAGTCCGGGTATACTGGCTGTTTTCCTGATGGGACTGTTCTGGAAAAAAGCCAATGCCAGGGGAGCCATTACGGGAGCAATAGCATCAATACCAATAGCAGGTCTGCTCAAGCTTAATATCATGAATCTGCCGTGGATGGACCAGATGTTCTATACCTGCATTATTACCATGGTTATAATACTGGGAGTCAGTCTCACCACAAGTAAGGAAGACGATGACCCAAAAGGAATAAAACTTTATGCATCAACCTTTAAGACAGGGAAAGCATTTAATGTTGCAGCCTATATAATATTACTGATACTGGCATTTCTTTATACTGTCTTCTGGTAAGTAGCTGGCAGCTTGTTTATTAAAAACCGATCATTATACTTGTATATGGCAAAAACACACAGGTATTTTATCTGCCTGTCCTACCGGGGCACCTCCTATCATGGCTGGCAGGTACAGCCTGGCAGCATTACGGTACAGGAAACTGTTGAGAATTCGCTGTCAGTACTGCTGCAAAAGAGTACAGCCCTCACGGGATGCGGCCGTACTGATACCGGCGTGCATGCCCGTTATTTCATAGCCCATTTTGATACTGATACCGACCTTGAAGAGCAAAAAGAAGGGCTGATATTCAGGCTTAATAAGCACCTGCCCGGGGATATTGAGCTTAGAAATATTTACAGGGTGCCGGAGGGCGCGCACGCCCGCTTTGATGCTGTCTCAAGAACATATGAATATCATATTATAAGGCATAAGGATCCTTTTTTGACCGACCTGGCATGGTACCGCTATGGCGGCCTCTCGGTAGCAGAGATGAACAAGGCAGCGGAAATATTGATGCAGTATACGGATTTCAGCAGCTTCAGCAAGTTACATACTGACGTTAAGACAAATAACTGTAAAATAAGCCATGCAAAATGGTTTATCACCGACAACGGATATATTTTTATCATACGGGCTGACAGGTTCCTGAGAAACATGGTAAGGGCCATAACAGGCACTATGACGGATATAGGCTCGGGGAAGATGGGTATTGATGAGTTTGTAAGAATTATTGAGTCGCGCGACCGCGGTAAGGCCGGCATGTCAGCACCTGCCAGGGGGCTTTTCCTCAGCCTTGTTGAGTATCCTTATCCCCTCTGAAAAGCTGCTTTATGAACTCCAAACTTCCTGCACATACTGCATGAATTCCACATTTTATGAATTCCATATCTCCCAGGCTTTATCAGCCTGTATATAAAGCATCTCCATGCCATTCTTTGTAATGCATCCCCTGTCCTTTCCCTTCTTAAGAAAAAGTGTTACTTCCGGGTTATAAACAAGGTCGTAGAGTATATGATTGCTGTCCAGGGCATGATAAGGCAGACCGGGAGCCATATCTGTATCCGGGTACATCCCCGCCGGGCTGGCATTTACGATAAGCCGGTGGGCCTTCAGCACATCAGGTGTAATATCAGAATAGGTATAAGTTGCTTTTTCACTGTGGCGCGACACAACAGAATATTCCATCCCCAGCTCCTCCAGTCCAGCCTGCACAGCCAGCGATGCCCCTCCGGTGCCCAGCACAAGAGCTTTTTCCCTCCTGTCACCCAGCAGTGGAAGCAATGATAAAACAAAGCCGTCAATATCTGTATTATATCCCTTAAAAAACCAGTCCCCGCCTTCTGAGCTTATCTTTACAACATTGACAGCCCCTGCTTCAGCAGCTTTAGCGTCCAGTTCATCGAGATGCTCAATAACCCCGGATTTATACGGTATTGTTATATTTAAACCTGCCAGTCCGGGATAGAGTCCGGGCAGCTCTCTGAATCCTGATAAATTTTTAAGTGGGTAATTATCATAAACAGCCTCTATCCCTTCTCTTTTGAATTTTTTCATAAAATAGTCCTTTGAAAAGGAATGTCCCAGGGGATAACCGACAAGGCCGTATCGTTTCATAATCACTCGTTTTACTCAGGCTTTATGCTTATCCTGTCCAGTACAATAACAATGGCAAAAGCCGCCAGCATCAGTGCCAGCGCAGGCAGAAGCAAGGGGTCTGATCCTGTAATTTCAGCATATGTGTGCGGCATAATATTACGCTGCACCACGGGTATAGTTTCACCATGTGAATTCATTGCAACAGTTATCGTTTCCTTCCATGGCCATATCTTGTTCAGTGATCCTATAATAAAGCCGGCAAGCAATGATACGGTAAGATCATGGTACTTCCTGAAAAGCCAGGAGAGAAGGTTGGCGAAACTAAGCAATCCGGCTATTACACCAAGCCCGAACACCAGCAGCACAGGTATGTCAAACTCGCTTACAGCAGTAAGGATAAACTGGTATTTGCCCAGGATAAGGAGTATAAAGGCTCCGGAAATGCCGGGAAGCACCATGGCACATATGGCAATGGCACCGGCTATAAAAACATACCAGTAGGCCTCTGTTGTTTCAGCAGGTGAAAAGCGTGTAATGAAATACATTATTACGATACCTGAAAGCAGTGCCAGGAGCCTGACAGCATTCCATGCAGTAATTTTCCTTATAACAACTATTGCGGAGGCTATTATCAGTCCGAAAAAGAAAGACCATATAAGTACAGGATGAGTGGCCAGAAGCCATTTGAGAAGCTTAGCCAGCGAGAAAACACTGAACAGTATGCCTGCAAACAATGCCAGCAGGAAATTACCGTTAATCTTTTTCCAGAAAAGTACTGGTTTAAATCTGAACAACAGCTTGAGGGCCTGAAGGTTAACTGATTTAATTGATCTTATCAGTTCTTCGTAAATACCAGTAATAAAAGCTATAGTACCTCCGGACACACCGGGAACCACGTCGGCGGCCCCCATACCCATACCCTTAAAAAAAAGCAGGCTGTAATCAGTAAACTTGCGCATAAATTATTTATCGTGCTGTAAAAAAGTGAAGAAGGTGTCGCCCCTCAGTCCGTTCCTGAGCGACTCCAGGGCTATTATCTCAGCTGGTGAGATATTACCAAGGTTCACATCGGCTCCGAAATGACTGATAAACCATGCCTGTTGCGATTTTTGCGGGGCCTCCCATAAAATGGTGTCAAAGCCCACCTCTGCGGAGAGCCTGTCTATAAGAATGGTATTAACGGAACCGTCACTATTATAAATACCCGTGGTCCCGCTCTCCCTTGCTTCTGCAATCACTACTTCAGATCCGGCTTTAAGCTCGGAAACCATCATTTCCACCCACTCCTCAGGGGTATATATAACATCTTTTTTCTTTGAGCCCACCTCTGACAGCACATAATATTTTTCAGACAACCTGCTTATGTACTGCTGTTTCTCCTTCTGGTCCATCTCGTAGGAGCCGTCAGAAACTTCCACGGTAGTAATACCCAGTTTATCCACCAGCGCCACATACTCATCGAACATATTACGTATAACAAAAGCTTCAAACAGGGTGCCGCCCAGGTATGTTCGTACTCCTGCCGATTCGTATACCTTAATCTTATCCGTCACGGCGGGTGTAAAGACGGATGTACCAAAACCCAGCTTAAGGAAATCGATATATTCACTACCCACGCTCATCAGGTCCTCTGCCTCCCTGGTACTCAGTCCTTTATCCATCACCATGGTAAGGCCGTTCTTTCTTGGTTTTGAACTCCTCCCGGGCATGTCCGGCAAATTAACCATCATAATATTATTATCGTTTGTTTATAAGAATCTGTGCTTTCTCATCTATCATCTGCACAGGAAATAAAGACCTGAAGAAGCGGTAATCGCCCGGGGAGTCATCCAGGGCTTTTTCAAGGTGCATCATAAACATTTCTTCCTGCCCCTGGTAAAGATATATTGAAGCCAGCAGGTACCTTATTCCATGTACATCCCCTATTATCCTTATCCCTTTCTCCAGCATCCCTGCAGCCCGTCCGTAGTACTGTCCGGAAATAATTATCTCCCCCATCCTGAGCCATGCAGAATCATAATAAGGATTAATATTAACCGACCGGATAAGCGCACGGAAGGCGTCTTTCGGCCTGTTACAATTACTGTATGCCTCCGACAGGTAAAACCAGTATTCAGGTTCATCATCCTTTAAGGATACCGCTTTACTGAAATATTTTATGCTCTCTTCCGGTGACCCTGCAAGCAGGATAAGGCCTATACCATACCAGGGTTCAGAATAATCAGGGTCAATATCAATAGCCCCGTTATACATTTCCAGGGCTTTATCCCTCCTGCCCAGTCTCTCATAACATTCAGCGGCATAAGTGATTGCCTCAGAGCTGTCTTCTTCAAACTCAAGGTAATGGAGGTATGCTTCCAGGGCCTCTTCATACCTGCCTTCCCTGCTGTATATATTGGCCATATTAAAAATGGCAAAATAGTTATCGGGATTGATGGCCAGGGCATACTCATAAGCCTCAAGTGCCTTTTCCTGCATGCCTTTTTTGCCATACAAAAGCCCTGCATTATACCATGCATTATCTGAGAAAGGTTCTTCCTCAAGATATTTTTCATAATACTTTATACTGTTACTGTGCTCACCCAGTTTCTCATATGCATATGCAAGGTCATAAAGATGGCTGCTGTAGTATGGTTCAAGATCAAGCAGCCGCTTAAGGTATTTGGTCAGCAGGCTGTAATGGTTAAGGTTATTCAGTATGCCGGCAATATTGAGCAGTATATTAACCTCTTCCGATTCATCAACCGAGAGGGCCATATCGAAATACTTTCTTGTACCATTCAGATCGCCCAGCATACCAAGGGCGGCACCTTTAAGCAACAACACCTCGTAGTTGCTTGGTTCTATCTTTTCAATGACCCTGGCTATTTTCAGCGCATCCACCGGTCTGCCTTTATCGATAAAAACCTTTGCTTTCCTTATCTGTATGGAAAAAGCTGCAGGATGCTGCTCTGAGGCAGCCTCAGCTGCTTCAGAAGCATATAGTACATCATTCAGCTCGAGATAATAATCAATGATTGTCTCAAATTCTGCAACATCAAAGAAACCGTTCTCATTATTATTGCGCATGCGCTCATAGCGCCTGACAATTTCCAGTATCTCCTCCTCTATATATCCGAAACCTTCGTCTTCCATCCCTTAAAAATGTTTCATGCAAAATTATAATATTTTATTATACCGCGCACTACATACATAATGATTTATAAACATGAGGTTCTTTTTTTAAACAACTGACATTGAGGACAAGAAACATATATCATGATAATTATCAATAAAAAATATGCATAGAACGCAACCTTTCGGGCTTCCGGTTCATCATAGTTGTGTAATTAAAGGCGAAAACATTTTTACCCTCATACCCTTAATTACCCTAAATTAACCTAAATTCTACCTTCAAAGAGCCGGGTTCCCGCCCGGTTTTCTTTTTGATTATTTTTTTTACTTTTGAATCAATATAATCATTAATCCACCGGCATATGAAAAGTCCTGCTTATATCTATTTGATAAGCCTTGCCATTTTTATAATAAGCGCAGGCAGCAACTGTTCAAAACAGGAGACCGAGATAAATTACGATACAGGTTTCTTTCCTGAAGAGACCTATAACCTCGAAGGCATCAATTCATCTTATGATGATTTTAATATTGCCCTGCCCCAGTTTGCAGGGGAACTGCCTCTTATGTTTTCCAGCAACAGGAACAGCCAGGGTGAGCAGTTTGATATAGTGTCCGGCATTATATATTTTGTTTTTAGCCAGATAGACGCCGAATTCACTCTTAACAGTAATATGCTAAGTGATCCTTTTTATGAAAATATAGAACAGAAGGTTAACAGCTCTTCTGATGAGCTTGGGCCTTACAGGTTTTTTAACGGCCCGGAAGGAATGGAATATTTCTTTTATTCCGGGGAGGATGAAGGTGGAGTTTTAAACCTTAAATACCTTCGTTACTCACCTGTGGGAGGGAGCAAGTCAGCCGAAATAAATGAGGTGGCTTCAATAAGCTCTTTAAACAGCAGTTCCAATGATGCCTATATATGTTTTAATAAAGACATATCAGCCGTCTATTTTACAAGCGACAGGAACGGAAGCTTCGATATAGTAAGTGCCGGCATAGACGATCCTTCATCTCTTGAAACATGGCTGTCAGGTGATCCTGTAAGTGTAAGCACTGTTGACAGCATAAACAGTGATTATGATGACAAATGCCCGTTCATCAGGCAGGATATAATGATCTTTGCCTCCAACCGCCCTGGCGGCCTGGGAGGCTATGACCTGTACTATTCAGTTTACAGGGATGGCAAGTGGAGCAGTCCGATTAATATGGGACCGGAAATAAATACCGGGTATAATGAATACAGGCCGGTGGCCGGCAGCTACTCCAACTTCAGCAACTCCTTCCTTCTTTTCTCCTCGGACAGACCATCCGGACAGGGAGGTTACGACCTGTATTTCAGAGGCATAGACCTTGAGCTCCTTTCTGAATAGATCAGCTTTTCATCCTGCAGGCCATATCACGCACGTTCCATTAGAATATAAAACCGGAACCTTTCTGAATAGATCAGCTTTTCATCCTGCAGGCCAGCAATGTATTCTGTAACAATGACACAATGGTCATTGGCCCGACACCACCCGGCACAGGAGTTATATAAGAGCATTTTGGAGCTACATTTTCAAAGTCAACATCACCTTTCAGCTTCCATCCTGACTTTGTTTTATCAGACTTAACCCTGGTGGTGCCCACATCAATGATCACAGCTCCTTCCGATACCATATCTGCTTTCACAAACTCAGGTATGCCAATGGCAGCAATAATTATTTCAGCCCTTTGAACTACTGATTCCAGGTCTTTCGTCCTGCTGTGTACCAGTGTCACAGTAGCATCAACACCTTTCTTTGAAAGCAGTATGCTTACCGGGCGTCCTACTATATTACTTCTGCCTATAACCACACAATTCTTGCCTGATGTTTCAATATCATACCTCTTTATAAGCTCCATGATACCCGCAGGAGTGGCAGGAACAAACGAAGGCAGGCCAATGGTCATTTTACCAAGGTTCAC
>JBKHBA010000081.1:0-9722 GCA_046542595.1 Bacteroidales bacterium
CAGGATATTCCTCGAAGGTCCCTTTCTGGTATATTATTATATCCTCATCCTCCGCTTTTGCAAAAGACCTGAAGGAATAAGGCTGCATTATTATTTTCTCCGGTGAAGCGGTCCTGTCTATCCTTGTCCTGAACAGGCCGGCATCCTTTGTTTTTTCATCAAAGGCCGTAAGATATATGTTTTCCCTCTTTTCCAGGTATTCACTCTCATCACTGCCTCGCGGACTAAGGCTGGTATACCGGAAGTTAATGTTTTCTTTTCTGCCAGAACCACCGGTCACCATCACAGGCTCCTCAGAACCGCTGACATCAAACTTCCATATATCATAACGGTCGTAGATAAGCACATACTTTTCGCCTTCCACCCATTTGTTTATAACACCGTAAGGGCGCGGCTCGCTGGGACTGTCATGCAGCTCATTATGAAACATCACATCAAGTCCTGATGTAAGGTCTGTAACTTCACCGCCTTCAGTGTTGCGTGCTTTCCAGCTCTTGCTCTTGACACACCAGAAAAGCATCTTTTCACCGGAGGGTGAAAATTCAACTGAGGAGGGTGCTTTTTCCAGTATCAGCTCACTATCGCCTGTCTTTACATCAATAAGATAATAATCGGCATAGCTGCTGGCATCCCATGAGCTAAGCTTGCGGTATTTAAGGTTTGATACCCCTATGGCACGGTCGCCATCCTTATCCTTAAAATACCTTACACCCGGTATCTCCTCTGTGGCCAGCTGAACCATCTTTTTGTCATCTATATGATATACTGCATCATAGGTCCTCTTCTTCTCGCGCTGCAACTGCTGCTTCTGCTGTGGCTGCAGCAGGGGGTCATGCCAGCTCCATACATCAAGCTTGTATTTCTCATCGGCCAGCAGTGTGTCTTCAGGCTCTTCTTCCGGTTTTTCCGCTGTTCCGAAAAACAGCCTCTCACCTGAATCTGAGAATGAAAGATTTCCGTTCTCACTTACAGACCATCCCTCAGGCATTCCTGCAGTTGTTGCATTCAATACCACCACACTTTCTCCACCGTTCCAAAGGTAAAGGTCATATACTTTCACATCCGAGGTATCGGATGTATAGACAAAAGACACCTGGCTACCGTCCTTATAAACTACCATGTTCTTAAGGCTGCCCTCTCCCCTGAATATCTCCTGGCTCTCTTCTTTCCCGGTATTGAATACCGATACCGTATAAGTCTTTATATCTGCAGTGTCTTTCTCAACCTGCACATATGAAATAACAGTGCCTTCAGCAGCTACTTCATAATCAATAACATCCTTAAAGCTATGCGCAGCTTCCTTAACAGGGTTAAGAATTACAAGTTCGGTGCCTTCAGCGCCATTTTTCTTTCCCCCGCGGCCTCCGTTCGCAGAAGCTTCTTTCTCCTCTTTCTCTTCAGCATCTTCGCCTTCCTTTTCTTTGTCCTCCGGCAGTGGCTTCTCCATCAGGTAAGCCATCCAGTCACCTTCCTCCGAAGGCAGCTTAAATGACTTTACTCTCTTAATGACCTCCTGTTCAGCGCTGCCCAGCACTTTTATTCCAAGGTCATCCTTTGGCATCTCATCGGGTTTCTTCTTATCCTTTTTTGCCTGCCTGGTCTCACTGTAAGTAGGCACTATCTTATAAACAAAATAGTTATTGCCGGGCGAGAATGAAGCATTATCCCCCCTTTCAAACGATTGCCGGCTGTCATCTTTCCTGTTGTAAAGAAACAGCGTGCCATCCCCCTCCTGGGGATTAATCTCATAACTTATATACCTGCCATCACCCGTTACCTGTGAGCTGCTGAGGCTTTTCCACTCATCATACACAGAATGTTCCAGCGGCTTTTTCTGTCCGGTCAGAACAAGCGGGATAATTGCCAATAAAACAATAAAGATTCTTTTCATAATTAATTGGGTATTTTGATTTGTAAACAAACATATTAAAAGTAATCCTTAATGCAGGCTTCTCTCAATATGTTTTACAGTTAATTAACAAAGAATATTTACCGGACTCAAGCTCTAGTCGATAAACCTCCTGCTGCTTTCTGTATAGCGCTCGCCAGCAATATTATCATACAGGCTGTTAAGCTCTTTCATCTCATCCCCGGTGATATGCACATCAACAGACCCGGCATTCTCCCTGATATATTTACGCCTTTTCATCCCGGGTATGGGTATCACATCATCTCCCTGGTGAAGAAGCCAGGCCAGGGCAAGCTGTGAGGGTTTTACATTTTTTTTCGAGGCTATCTCTTCAATAACAGCTATCAGTTTTAGATTACGTTTGAAATTATCGCCCTGGAACCGTGGCAGCTTACGTCTGAAATCATCCTCAGCCATATCCCCCTCCTTCTTAATTGAACCGGTTAACAATGCCCTGCCCAGGGGACTGAATGCAACAAAGGCAGTGTTGTTCTTCCTGCAGGCCGGTATCACCTCCGCCTCAACATCACGCGAATTAAGCGAATATTCGGATTGCATTGCAGCTATGGGATGTACTTTTTCAGCCCTGTCAAGTGTTGTGCCGGATGCCTCGGACAGCCCCAGAAAACGCACATTCCCCTGTTCCACCAACCTGGCCATAGCACCCACCGTTTCTTCAATGGGAACATTTTTGTCTACCCGGTGCAGGTAATAGAGGTCGATATGGTCAGTCCCCAGCCTTTTAAGGCTTGCCTCACAGGCTTTCTGTACATACCCGGGACTCCCGTTCACATCCAGATCGCCATTCTCATCATATACAAATCCGAATTTACTGGCCAGGAATACCCTGTTGCGTCTGCCTTTCAGGGCTTCGTTTACCAGTTCTTCATTATGACCGTCGCCATATACGTCAGCAGTATCAATAAAATCGATACCATAATCAACAGCCTCATGTATTGTTGCAATTGACTCCTCACGGCTGCCTTCACCGTAAGCACCTGACATGCCCCAGCAACCGAGACCTATGGCTGACACTTCAACTCCTGCTGAACCCAGTATGCGTTTCTTCATAAGTATAAATATTATTGCATGAACAATTACCGTGACTTATTCAAGCCCCTTTAATAAACACAAATATAATAAACACTCCGGGTAAGAGGAATTTTGTATACAGCTATTCCTCCCTGAAGTACCCTTCCCTTGACAGTACATGGTCAAGGTTTGCCAGACCATAAACCACAACAGCTGTTACAACAGCCGTATGCTCCTGGTACTCGGGTATACTCTTATTATACAGGTCCCTCTCCGTATGCCATATCTCACCATAGTTAAAATTATAACCTTTGGGATCGGCTGTACCGAAAGATATTGTCGGCACACCGTTAATAGCAAAATAGGCATGATCCGAGCCGCCGGCACTTTCAGGTTTTCTCCTTGGCTCACTCTCCCTCAGGGTAAAAGGGAAGTCAGGGTTAATATCATTAAGTGGCTTACATACCTTCTCAAAATCATCATACATGGCAGCAGGCACGCTCAGGCTGTTAGCCACGGTAGGTCCGCCATCACGATTGAAATAGTTCGATATACGTCCCAGCTTATCCATATTATCCTCCACCCACGCTTTTGATCCAAGAAGGCCAAATTCTTCAGCTGCCCATAAACCAACGATGATAGTCCTTTCAGGTTTGCCACCGGCTTCCATAATAAGCCTGGCCGCCTCCATATGGGGACTTACACCGGAACCATCGTCCACACCGCCTGTAGCCACATCAAAAGCATCGAGGTGAGCTCCCATGATAATATATTCATCAGGATATTTAGTGCCGGGTATTATTCCCATAACATTATGATATTTCACCGGTCCCATCTTAAAATGATTCCTTATATCAAACTCAAGCTGAAAATACCTCCGTTCCTTTGCCATCTGCTCAATCTTCCTGTACTGGTGCTCATCAAGCTTTATGTCCGGCACCTGTGGCAGGTTATCGAAGGTAAGTGTTTTATTATTTAAATTCTTCCTGTCATATAATGCCCTGATAGGAACAGTTGAGGCCTGTATGATACCCAGGATGCCCGCATCCACCATTTCCTTGTAGAAAAGTGCCGGTTCCTCTATCATGGGTAGTAATTCTTCCCGCTCACCTTCAGGTCTGTTACGGTTAGCAATCCTTATCTCACGGTTCTTCTCTGCTATCTCTTCATTCTCCGCAATAATGGAAGCTCTTATTGAATCGCCTGTCTCCGAATAATCCACCGGCCACCCGGTATTCATCCCGGATATAAGCACCCATGCACCATCCAGTTTACCCTTCATCCTCTCAAATTCAGACCTTGTTTTGGGTTCAATAAGCACGTGTCCCCTCTGTACACCTTTGGTTCCCGATGTATACGAAGGCGTGGCAAAATGAAGATTCATCCCCTCTTCGCCCAGCATCTTTCCGAACCATGGTCCACGGTTAAAACCCACAGGCACCTCTCCTACCTCATGCATCTCAACCTGCATTCCCCATTCCCTGAATTTCGAAGCACACCATTCGGCTGCATTCTCATAGGCATCGGAGCCTACCAGCCGCCCACCAAAACGGTTACTCAATATATCAAGATGATCCATTGAACGGTTATCGCTTGTACCGATCTCTATTATATTACTTATTACTTTCCTGTCCTGCGCAAATACGCCGGATGAGAAAACCACGAGTGATATCAGAACGCTAATGATAGTAAATCGTTTCATCTGTTTAAAATTTTTATAATTATTTGAATATACAATTACAGCTTTCAATACGCGCAAGTTAAAAAAAACTATTTCAGGAATTGTTTTTTTATACATGTTTAAAAATAGTTCGGCAAAGGAAGAATAACGGTCAGGACGCGAAGAATATGTTCTAAAACAATTGGGAGTTCAGTTTGGATTATTTAATTTTATAAGGTTCATAAACAAAAGAATTTTTTTTTAACCAACAGAAATGACATTATGGGAAAACATGCAGTTAAAATCTTACAGGTAGATACGGAAGAACTTATAAAAATGCTTAACGGTGCACTGGCCGAAGAATGGCTGGCATATTACCAGTACTGGATAGGCGCCAGGGTTATGGAAGGCCCTATGAGAAGCGAAGTTGAGCCTGAACTGCTCGTTCATGCGGATGAAGAGCTTAAACATGCAGTTATGGTAGTGGAGAGGATTCTGCAGATAGGAGGCACACCGATACTTAACCCTGCGGAATGGATGAAGCATTCAGGCTGCGATTATGAAGAGCCAACAGATCCATACGTTGAAGCAATACTGAACCAGAACCTGGTAGGAGAACGCTGCGCCATAGACAGGTACCAGCAGATAGCCGAATTCACGAAAAACAAAGATCACTCCACACACCAGATGGCTATCACCATCCTTAATGATGAGCTTGAGCATGAAGAAGATATAGAAGCATGGCTGGCAGATCTCGAAAGGATGAAAGAAGACTTCAAAAAGTTAAGGATGTAACAATAAGCGGGGTGCTTGCCACCTGCTGATACTTTTTAAAATGACAGCTCATAATCTGGACTCTATCTTTAAGCCGGAAAGGATAGCTCTTATCGGTGTATCTATTAATCCGAACAGCGTAAGCGGTAAGGTGCTAACCAACCTTATTGGCAGCGGCTTTAAAGGTGTCATCTACCCTGTTAACAGGACCAGTGAGGCGGTAATGGGCATCCCCTGCTTTAATGACCTCAGCAGCCTGCCCCGCAAGCCTGATCTGGCAGTGATATGCTGCGCAGCTGAGGAAGTTCCGGAATGGCTCAGTGAATGCGGTGCTACAGGTATTAACGGCATCATAATTATGTCGGCAGGATTCAGGGAGACAGGACAGGAAGGAAAGGCGCTGGAAGACAGGATCAGGGATATAAAAAACAACTATCCGGATATGAGGATTATAGGGCCCAACTGCCTGGGAATTATCATACCAGCCCTTAAACTGAATCTCAGTTTTGCCTCTTCCCTGCCTGTGAAAGGCAATATAGCCTTTATATCACAATCGGGTGCCCTGTGCACTTCCGTGCTTGACAGGGCAAAAGAAGAAAAGATAGGGTTTTCATTCTTTATCTCCCTGGGTAACGCCATAGATGTCGACTTTGGCCACCTGATAGATTACCTGGGATCGGATGATTCCACTAAATTTATAATACTGTATATTGAATCTGTCACCAATGCCAGGAATTTTATGTCGGCCGCCCGTGCTTTTGCACGCACCAAGCCTGTCATTGTTTACAAAGCAGGCCGCTTCCCTGAGTCGGCAGCGGTGGCAGCCTCACATACAGGAGCTATGGCCTCTGAAGATAATATTTATGATGCCGCCTTTCAGAGAACAGGCATAACCAGGGTTTATGATATAGGTGAGATATTCGACTGTGCCGCACTTATCGGACGTGATAAGATACCGGGTGGCGACAGGCTGGCTATAGTCACCAATGCAGGCGGACCGGGTGTTATGGCCACCGATGCCCTTATTGCAGCCGGAGGTACGCTGGCAAGTCTTGACGATGAAACAATGGACAGGTTAAATGCCAGTCTGCCCCCTGTATGGTCGCACGGCAATCCTGTTGATGTTATCGGGGACGACAGGTATAAACGACTGGCAAAATCAGCTTCCATCGTTCTTGAAGATAAGAATGTGGATGCCCTTCTTGTTATACTGACACCACAGGCCATGACTAATGTAAAGGCGGCTGCAAAAGCCATCGGCGAACTGCAGTCCTCAACAGGCAAACCCATCCTGGCATCATGGCTGGGTGGTGAACAGATGAAAGAAGGCATAAGAATATTAAATGATAACAGGGTAGCCAGCTATGCAACACCCGAACAGGCAGTAAGGGCATTTATGACCCTGGTGGAATATTCGCGAAACCTGAAGATATTGTACGAAACACCGAAGGATATACCCCTTCAGTTCACCCTTGACAGGGATAAGATAAGAAAGATCTTCAGCCCTGTTACAGAGCATGAATCGACAATATTGTCTGAGAAAAAATCCAAAGAATTGCTTAAGGCATATGGCATACCGGTATCAATGCCGGATAATGCTGCATCGGCTGAAGAGGCAGTGGAAATATCCAAAAAGAAGGGCTATCCCGTTGTTTTTAAAATATTATCGCCCGATATTACCCATAAGAGTGATACCGGAGGAGTGATCCTGGATATCCATAATGACCGTGAAGCACGTTCTGCCTGGGAAACAATTATTGAAAATGTCAGAAAAGCACAGCCTGAAGCACGGATAGAAGGGGTAACGGTACAGCCCATGATAAAGATGCCGGGCGCAGTGGAAATGATAATGGGAATAAAACGTGACCCTGTATTTGGAACCGTAATAATGACAGGGGCAGGTGGCGTCACCGCCGAGCTATTTAAAGACAGCTCACTTGGCTTTCCCCCGCTAAATGAGAGGCTTGCCCGGCTAATGCTGGAGCAGCTCAGGATATGGCCGCTGCTCAATGGCTACAGGGGATCTAAACCTGTGGATATTGACAGGCTGGTGGAAGTAATGATAAGGCTGTCCTACCTGGCTGCCGATTATCCGGAAATAAAAGAGCTTGATATCAATCCGCTGCTGGCAGGTCCTGACAGCATGGTGGCTGTTGATGCACGTATAGTGTCCGGGACAGATGCCGGGATCAAAGGCAAAGAAAAATATGATCACCTGGCTATAGTACCCTACCCGGAGGAATATGTGTCGGATCCCCTGGTAATAAAGGATCATGAATTCATCCTCAGACCCATCAGGCCTGAAGATGAACATATGTGGTTTGAGCTGCTCGACTCCTGCTCACGTGAATCGATATATTCCCGCTTCAATTCATTTTTCCGCTACTCGGTACATGAGGTGGCAACGCGCTATTGCTATATCGACTACGACCGTGAAATAGCGATAGTAGCAGAAACGGAGGATGAAGGAAAGAAAAAAATTGTTGGCGTGGGAAGGCTGATAGCCGACCCTGAGCACGAAACAGTAGAATATGCCATACTGGTGGCAGACAGGTGGCAGAATATGGAAATAGGCAGCCATCTGACCGATTATTGCCTGGAGATCTCAAAGAAATGGGGACTGAAAAAAGTTGTGGCTCAAACCAATTCAGATACCCATCGCATAATATCGATGTTCAAAAAGCGTAATTTTAAAATTGAGCATGATAAAGAGACGGCTACAATCTACATGGAGAAAACTATAGGATAATAAGCGATCGAGGTATTGAGGTAATCATCTGCATAAGATTCAATCCTGTTGCTTTTAAAGTACTCCTCGAGATTATCTGTCTCAAAAACAGGCCTTTCCTGTTCGCCCAGCATCGCATTTATCCGGATATTCAGCTTTCCCTGATCAGCAAGCTTTTTAAAGATGCCAATCTCCCCTTGTCCCCACTCCTGCTTCATGAACACCTGTTAAACCGGGTATAACAGGCATACCGCTTTATTTAAAAACAAGCCTTCAGCCAACAGTCTTACATCCTGTCTTCCAGAACTTTTCTTACTACGTCAGTGGTAACAAGCTTTCTGTCTCCCCGCTCATTCCATCCCCTCTTTTCCCATCGCTCAACCACCTTATCAACCGTTTCCGCAGGTATATCATAATCGCTGAAACGGGTTTTTACACCGAGCGATTCAAAGAAAGCCACCGTTTTTTCAATGGCCCTGTCCGCACGCTCATCATCACTTCCTTCGCTGATATTCCATACCCTCTCAGCATACTGGACAAGCTTATCCTTCTTTTCCTCTTTCAGCACATGCCAGATACCCGGCAGGACTATTGCCAGTGTGCGGGCATGATCAATATTATGCAGTGCCGTTAACTCATGGCCTATATCGTGTACGGACCAGTCGCCGGGCACACCGCATGATATCAGGCCGTTAAGAGCCATGGTGGCAGACCACATAAGGTTAGACATGGCCTCGTAGTCGGCCGGATTCTTACATACACCCGGTCCCTCTTCAACAAGCGTTAAAAGAATAGCCTCTGCCATCCTGTCCTGCAGCGGGGCATTCACCGGGTAGGTAAGGTACTGCTCTATCACATGCACAAAAGCGTCCACAACACCATTGGCTACCTGCCGCTCCGGCAGGGTGGCGGCTGCATCAGGCAGCAGGACCGAGAACCGGGGGAATGAGTGAGGCGATTTAAAAGCCAGCTTTTCCCTGTCGGAAACCCTGCTGATAACAGCATTCATATTCATCTCGGTGCCTGTGGCAGGAAGGGTCAGTATATCAGCCAGAGGCAGTGATGCTTTTATCTCCCTGCCCTTGGCAAGGATATCCCAGGGATCATCACCCTCATACACAGCTGCTGCACCGATAAACTTGGTGGCATCGATAACCGAGCCGCCGCCTGCAGCCAGCAGGAAATCAACCTTCTCTTCTCTTATCCTTTCCACCGCCTTCATGCATGTCTCGTATGTGGGGTTGGGCTCAATGCCTGAGAACTCAGTAATATCGCGGTCGTTCAGGGCCTCCATGATGCCATCGTAAACACCATTCTTCTTAATGCTGCCTCCGCCGTATAAAAGCATTATTTTCATCCCGCCGGGTATATGATCACCAATCTCCGGCAGCTTATCTTTTCCAAAAAGAATCTTAACGGGATTATAAAATTCAAAATCTTTCATATGCTAATAAGGTTTTATTTAAGTTTAACTTAAAATTAAATCATTTTATGTGATTATATTTTATTTATTTCATTGGCCGCATGGAACTTACCATTAAAAATAATCATACTCTTCACGTGATTATATTTATTTCATTGGCCACATGGAACTTACCATTAAAAATAATCATACTCTT
>JBKHBA010000082.1:0-9707 GCA_046542595.1 Bacteroidales bacterium
AGAAACCATGACGGTACACTGCCCGCTAATTATAATCCCGCTTACGCCTGTACCGATTATCCGGTCTTCAGGCTGGCCGATGCCTATCTGATGAGAGCCGAAGCCTTCCATAACATGGATGATGATGAGTCAGCCAAAGAGGATATCAATATGATAAGAGAACGTGCCTATGGCAATACCAGCGGTAATATATCAGCCACACTGGTAAGCGATGAGTTTATCCTTAATGAAAGAGCACGTGAATTCTATTATGAAGGATTGCGCCGTACTGACCTGATACGCTTCGGTCAGTTCACAGACGGAAGCTATACATGGCAGTGGAAAGGTGGTGTTTATGAAGGTACGCAGACAGGCAGCCATCGTAATATATACCCCATACCTGCTGATGAGGTTTCTGCCAATCCGAATTATGACGGACAAAACAATCCGGGTTATTAACCGCTAAAAAACAATTAATGATGAAAAGAAAATTATATACATTATTGGCAATCATAGGGTTGATAGCCTTCTTCACCTCATGTGAAAAGGATGGAGAAAAGATTATCATGGCCGATAACCCTGTTGATCCTGCTCTTGTAAGCATACCCGACCTTACCCTGGAAAGGTCAGCTGCTAATGATACACTTGAGTTTGCCGGCACACCGGTGGATCCGGGCTTTACCGCCTCTGCAAACTATTTCCTTGAGGCATGTCCCGCGGGCACTGGCTTCGAAGAAGTAACCGAAGTATGGTCAGGGATTGATGTAACATCCATAAAGATTACTGTTGGCGAACTGAACGGTGAGCTGAAAAAGGATTTTCCGGCCGACCAGGTCTCTGCCATCGATTTCAGGATTAAGGCAGTACTGGTTGTAGATGCCGGTACCGGAGCACCCGGTACAGGTTCAGACCCCTTTGAGTACTTCTCTGACCCTCTTAGCGCTGATGTTACCATATACGGACTGCCAAGGCTTGACCTGGTGAACTCCGGTAAAGAGCAGAAGCTTGAATCAGCAATGGGCAATGACATTTATACAGGTATTGTAAAGCTTGACCCGGCCAGCCCCTTCACTCTTAACAACCCTGATACCGGTACCGATTATGGTGGATCAGGTGGTACACTTGCAGTCGACGGACCGGCAATAGTGCCTCCCGCCGAAGGATACCATGTAATGGATGTGAACGTGCCCGATCTGACTTATTCCTTCGAAGCAAGGATGATAGGCCTGGTTGGCTCGGCAACACCTAACGAATGGGATTCGCCCGATCAGAAAATGGACTATGACCAGGATTCTGGAACATGGCATATAACACTCGACCTTGTGGTCGGAGAGATCAAGTTCAGGCTGAATGACGGCTGGGCATGGAACCTGGGGGGAACAGAAGATGAGCTGTACCATGATGGTCCCAATATCCAGATAAGCGAAGCCGGTAACTATACCATTACTCTTAATATAACAGATTTTGAAGGTGAAGAGGCTACATTCAGCATAGTTAAGAATTAATACTAAATACAGAAGTGATGAAAAAAACAATTATATACAAATATGTGGCGGCACTTACTGTAATGGCGGCACTGCTTGTAGCCTGTACGGAGGAGACGGCACAGGTAAGGCTTGATCCTGCACTGGCAACATCCGAAATAGAAGATGTCAGCTCAGACCAGGCAACAGTGATAGGCTTCGTGATTGCCGAGGGTGCCGGTTTTACCGAGAGAGGTGTCTGCTATGACACCCTTAGCGAGCCAACTATTGATAATAATAAGGCCGTTTACACTGATCGTGTTAAAGGTGCAACTTATAAGGTTACACTTACCGGGCTTGATTATGCAACTGACTATTATGCAAAAGCATATGCAACAGGTAAAGGAGGTACCATATACGGTGAGGAAGTGACTTTCACAACCCTTCCCGTGGTTCCCACCGTTACCACAGACGAAATAAGCGATATATCATATACCTCGGCAACAGGAGGAGGTGAAGTAACTGTAGCTGGCGGTGCCGATGTAACGGCAAGGGGCGTATGTTATTCCACAAATGAGAATCCCACTGTCAGCGACCAGACAACAAGCGATGGCGATGGTCTTGGTGCCTTTACCAGTTCTCTCACAGGACTGGACGACGGTACAAAGTATTATGTACGTGCCTATGCAACAAACAGTGCGGGCACGGGATACGGACCGGAGGTCACATTTACCACCCTGGAGCCGCTGAGCCGTACCTGGAATGTGCCCGGCGACTATGTTGAGGCAAGCTACCCGGGATCAGGCATGACCAACTGGTCGCCCGACAATTCACCACAGGTGGAGAGCGGACTTTCAGCTCCCGATAACCTGGAAGGGTATGTATATATGGCCAATGCTTCCAATGAGTGGAAATTTGCAACAAAGGATAGCTGGGATGGTCCTAACTATGGCGATGGAGGAAGCGGAACGCTGAGCGAATCAGGTGGTAATATGGTATCCGACGCCGGGTACTATTTCATACAGGCCGATGCTGCTGAACTTAGCTTTTCGGCAGTGGCTACTGAATGGGGTGTCATAGGCGATGCCTCTCCCCAGGGCTGGGACGATGAAACAGTGCTTACATACCAGCCCGGACTGCAGCAGTGGACAGGAGGGATGCATCTTACAGATGGAGAGATGAAGTTCAGGGCAAACCACGACTGGGCATATAACTATGGCAGTGATGCAGCAGACGGAACACTTCAGGCAGGAGGAGCTAACATACCCGTAAGCACGGAAGGTGATTATGCCATTACCCTCGATCTCAGCACCCCGCTTGAATATACTTACCGGGCAGATTTGTGGGGTATTATAGGAAGTGCAACACCCAACGGGTGGAGTGATCCTGATACTGATATGACATGGGACCCCGTGGATGAGGTCTTTACCGTTACCCTTGACCTGGTTGAAGGCGAGATGAAGTTCAGGGCCAATAATGCCTGGAACTATGACCTGGGAGGTGATCCCGCAGCACTTGAACCGGGAGGAGCAAATATTGCCATTACAACAAGTGGTAACTATACAATAACACTCGATCCATGGAACCTTGTTGCAACAATAACCATGAACTAGAGATATTTGTGATTGCGGTTTTAGAGTATGAATTAGTAAAAACCTCTCCCGTAAAAATGGAGAGGTTTTTCATACTTTTACAGAAGGAACTGGTTTAAACATCATTTATCAAAAATATACAGGATCTCCTGGTTTTACAGGGCAAAAAAAAAAGCGAAATGATTTACAGAGGAAACTCATGAACAGGATAATAGTTTTAGTAGCACTTGTTATGCTATCCCGGGTCAGTCCTGCCCAGGTCGACAGGATTGAGCCTCCCTTCTGGTGGACAGGGATGGAGAACACCACCCTCCAGCTGATGGTCCATGGTGAGGATATTGCCGGCTACAGGATCAATATTGATCACCATGATGCCAGGCTGATCTCCGTTGACCGCACAACAAATAACAACTACCTCTTTATTAAGCTCGACATATCCCGGGTCACGGAACCCGCCACGGTCAATATTGAATTCCGGAAAGGAGCTGATGTGGTATATACACATAAGTACGAACTGCTTGGCCGTAAGGAAGGATCGGCTCAAAGGGAGGGCTTTGATAATTCCGATGTCTTGTACCTGCTGATGCCCGACAGGTTCGCTAACGGTGATCCCTCCAACGATGAGGTGGAAGGGATGAAGGAAGGGCTGAACCGCGGTAAACGCTATGGCTGGCATGGAGGCGATATACAGGGGATAGAGGATCATCTCGCTTATATCGGGGATATGGGCTTTACAGCCATATGGCTCAATCCCGTGGTCGAAAATGACATGGCAGAGTGGTCATACCACGGTTATGCCGCAACCGATTTCTATAAGATAGACAGTCGCTTCGGCACAAACAGCGAGTATGTGGAAATGATAGAGGAAGCACAGTCCAGGGGTCTTAAGATTATAATGGATATGATCTTTAACCATTGTGGTCTTAACCACTGGTGGATGGATGACCTGCCCTCGGCCGACTGGCTCAGCTACCCTGAATATGTGCCTACCAATCACAGGCGCACGGTGAACCAGGACCCCTATGCTTCACAGTATGATAAAGAGAGGATGACCCGCGGATGGTTCGTGGAAGCAATGCCTGACCTGAACCAGGAAAATCCCTTTCTGGCCGAATACCTTATACAGAACAGCATATGGTGGATCGAGTATGCAGGCCTCTCGGGCATACGTATGGATACATACCCCTATCCTGATAAACATATGATGGCCGAATGGAACAGGAGGGTGCTCAATGAATATCCTCACTTCAATATTGTTGGCGAAGAATGGAGCATTAACCCGGCAATAGTTTCATACTGGCAGAAAGGGCAGGATAACCCTGACGGCTACGACGGTGAGCTGCCATCGCTGATGGACTTTCCGCTGCAGAGCGCAGTGAGCGAGGCACTGACCGATGATGAGAGCTGGGAAGAAGGACTGGTAAAGATATACGAGATGCTGGCTAATGACTTTCTCTACCCCCATCCCTTTAACCTGGTGGTGATGCCCGATAACCATGATATGCCAAGGTTTTTTATGCAGATGGATATGGACCGCGGCCTTTACCTTAACGGCATCGTCTTCTTCCTGACCACAAGGGGTATACCCCAGATATATTACGGCAGCGAAATACTGATGACCCATAAGGAAGGTGATGACCATGGCTATATACGTAAGGACTTCCCGGGGGGATGGCCGGGTGATAAGGTCAATGCCTTTACCGGTGAGGGGATGAGCCCTGAAGAGAGAGACATGCAGGATATGTTCAGGCGCCTGCTTAACTGGAGAAAGACGGCTGAAGTGATACACACCGGCAGACTGAAACAGTTTGCTCCCGAAAATGGCACTTACGTCTATTTCAGGTATAATGATGATGATATGGTAATGGTGATAATCAATAAAAATCCAGCGGCTTATGAGCTTGAGCTCGGACGTTTCAAAGAGATGATAGGTGATAAGGCCGGTGCCCGCGATGTGCTGAGCGGACAGGAATATGAGCTCGGGGAAACAATCCGCCTGTTGCCGCGTAAACCATATATACTGGAGATAAAATAAACTATTATGCCCTTCACAATGAAGAAATTTTTATTATGCCTCTTATTGTTGCCCGCCGGTGTAATGCTTAAGGCACAGGTAATCGAGACCAGCCCTGCCATCGTCACCATGGGACAGACTGTAAGCGTTTATTTTAACAGCGATGAGGATGCCGGCGAACTGCATAATTACACAGGCGATGTGTATGCCCATACAGGTGTATTAACAGAAGGCAATAATGAATGGCAGTATGTTATAGGGAGCTGGGGCAATAATTCAACCCAGCCGCAGCTTACTTACCTGGGCTCCTACAGGTACAGGCTGGATATAAGCCCGTCCATAGAGGAATTCTATCCCGGCATGACGGGCGATGAAAAGGTTGTTAAGCTGGCTTTTGTGTTCAGGGATGCTTCCGGCGACCGGCAGACAAGCGACCTCTTCGTCGAGGTCTTTGAAGAAGGGCTTAATGTGAATATCACCAAACCATCTGAATCTTCGGTCTTAAGGCTGCTGAATGAAGACCTCGCCGTTGAGGCTCCTGCAACCCGGGCTGACTCACTGGTCCTTTTTATAGATGATGTGCGTACGTATAAGAGCGGTGACCCTTCTCTGCTCAGCTATACGGTGCCGGCCGACAGCTACGGTGGCAGGTGGATAAAGGTGACGGCCTACAGGCTTCCTGACACGGTGTCGGATTCTCTGTTTATGTTCGTTAAAGACGATCCGGTGATAGAGGAAGTGCCGCCCGGCATGGCTGATGGCATTAACTATACGGGCGATAACTCGGTAACACTGGTGCTGACAGCCCCCGGCAAGACAGATGCTTTTGTGATAGGTGACTTTAATGACTGGGTGATGTGTGATGAGGGATATATGAAACAGAGCCCTGACGGGGAGAAGTTCTGGATAAGCCTGGACGGGCTTACGGCCGGTAAGGAATACCGCTTCCAGTACCTTGTAGATGGCAACATAAGGATAGGCGATCCCTATACCGAAAAGGTGCTCGACCCGTGGAACGACCAGTTTATATCTGAAGAAACGTATCCCGGACTCATAGCTTATCCCGAAGGGAAAACGAGCGGACTGGTGTCGGTGCTGCAGACAGCTGAGCCTGAGTACGAGTGGACCATTACTGATTTTGAAAAGCCGGCGAAAGAAGACCTGGTGATTTATGAACTGCTGATGCGCGACTTCCTGGATACACATCACTACCTCACCCTTATAGATACACTCGACTACCTGCAGAACCTGGGTGTCAATGCCATTGAGCTGATGCCGGTGAACGAATTTGACGGTAACCTGAGCTGGGGTTATAACCCGGCTTACTACCTGGCTCCGGATAAGTATTACGGTACAAAAAATGACCTGAAGGCCCTTATCGATTCATGTCACAGGAGGGGGATAGCCGTAATACTCGACGTGGTGCTTAACCACTCCACGGGCTCATCACCGCTGGCACAGCTTTACTGGGACGATGCCACCGGTAATGTCACCTCCGATAACCCCTGGTATAATGTTAGCGCAACACATGATTTTAATGTTTTCCACGATTTTAACCATGAGAGTGAATATACGCGCGAATTTTCGCGCAGGGTGATGAGCCACTGGATAGAGGAATATAAGGTGGATGGCTACCGCTTCGACCTGTCCAAGGGATTTACCCAGAAAAATACCGTGGGTGATGTGGGGGCATGGGGTGCCTATGATGCCACGCGGGTGGACATATGGAAGTTGTATGCCAACCATATATGGTATACGGATCCCTCTTTCTATATCATACTCGAACATTTTGCCGATAATACCGAGGAAAAAGAGCTGGCTGAATACGGTATGATGCTCTGGGGCAATATGAACCACGGCTACTCGGAACTGTCCATGGGCTTTGAAGCGGATATATCCCCTGTATCCCATCTCGCGAGGGGATGGAATGTGCCCCACCTGGTGTCGTACATGGAGAGTCATGACGAGGAGAGAATGCAATACCTCAATAAGAACTCCGGCAGAACATCGGCAGCCTACAGTATACGTTACCTTAATACGGGACTCGACAGGCTGGTGCTGGCAGCGTCTTTCTTCTTTACCGTGCCCGGACCAAAAATGCTATGGCAGTTCGGGGAACTGGGCTATGATTTTTCAATAGATTATAACGGCCGTACGGGAGAAAAACCCATTCGCTGGGATTATTATGATATCGCTGAAAGGAGGCGCGTCTATGACCTTTTTGCAGCCCTTATTAAACTTAAAAAGGAAAATGAAGCCTTCACTTCTTCTGATTTTGAGATTGTTGACGGGGGATTGCAGAAGAGGATAAAGATAAACCATGCATCAATGGATGTTATTGTTGTGGGTAATTTTGATATTGAGCAAGGCTCTGTCAGCGGCGACTTCCACAACAGCGGTCGCTGGTACGAGTTTTTTACAGGCGACTCCATTGATGTTGAGGACACACAGGAACTGCTGACCCTCGATCCCGGCGAATATCGTATCTATACATCGGAACGGCTGGAGCCACCTGAGCTGTCAGTGGGTATAGGTGATATAACTGTACGTGAAGAACTACCATTCACTGTCCGGCCCAACCCGGTACTCGACAGGCTGTATATAGATCGCCATGACGACAGGGGCCGGGACATGGATATATTGATAATGGATATCTCGGGCAGACAGCTGATGACATTCAAAGGGCATACCGGCAGCTATATAGACCTTGGGGCGCTGCCGCGCGGTATCTACCTGGTAAATATCAGCTCCGGCAACAGTACCGGCAAGCGCTCATCCACCCGCCGGTTTATAAAGCTGTAAGCAGCAGGGCAACAGCCTGGGCACAGGCAGCTTATAATACTTGCGCCTCATGCTCAACCACAGGCAGGGTTATAAAGCTGTAAGCACCAGGTAAGACCAGCCTTCAAGCAGCAATGTCTTATTATTGTCAATAATGATATTGTCGCCACTGAAATAATCCTTATACTCACCACTGCTACCGGTGTTTACAGTAAACTCGGCAGCCTCATCATCAAAATTGATAATGGTGATGATGATATTATCATCTTTCTCTCTTCGGAAGGCATATACATCTGCATCGCCCGTCACCGTCACCCCGGTGAAGTCGCCCGCCCACCTGAAGTTATGAAGGGCGGGATTTTCTTCCTTCAGGGTGTTAAGCGAAGTGTAGAAGTCGCGCAGGTACGAATCCCTCCACTCAATCGGATCCCTGTCAAAAAACTCCAGCCTCTTGTTGAGTCCGGCCTCCTGACCGTTATAAATGAGCGGCACACCTGGTATGGTATACATAAAGACGGCAAAAGCCTCATGTGCCTCACCCATCCTTTCCTCTATGGTGCCGGCCCATGAATTCTCATCATGGTTGGTGATGAACCTGAGCCTGCCGGCATCATCCGGAAAGCGCTCCAGGTCTTCCTCCAGCGCCCGGTGCAGCACCCGGGCTTCTTCTTCGCCCTGTGCCACCCTGTTCATCAGGTGGTGCAGCTCCCATGAATAGTTCATATCAAAGCCTTTCTCAAAAAACTCCACCCTGTCCTCGTTCTCTGCCAGCATAAGCACCGGCTTTATTTTCTCCATCGCCAGCCTGGCCTCCAGCCAGAATTCGGCGGGGGTGACATGCGGGTGGTCCACCCTGTAGCCGTCAATGTCCAGTTCCTCAACCCAGTAGAGCAGTGCCTCCATCATATATTCCTGCAGCTCTTCATTGCTCCAGTCAAACTGTATCACATCGGTCCAGTCATAGGGAGAGACAAAGCTGCCCGTTGAATCTTTTACATACCATTCCGGGTGTTCCTCTGCCAGGGGGTTATCCCACGAGGAGTGGTTGGGCACCCAGTCCATCATAACGTACATCCCCGCCTGGTGTATGCTGCTGACCAGCGACCTGAAATCATCCATATCACCGAACTCGGGATTCACATCCTTGAAGTCGCGTACCGAATAGTATGATCCCAGCGGTCCCTTGCGCTCAAGCTCACCTATGGGATGTATGGGCATAAACCATATCACATCCACCCCCAGGTCTGCCAGCTCGTCCACCCTCTCTTCCACTGCACTGAAGGTGCCCTCATCTGAAAACTGCCTCACATTAAGTTCGTACAGCACGGCATCCCTGCTCCATGCCGGGGATTCGTAGGTGGCGGTATCTTCTCCTGCCTGCTCCTGCCTGTCTGCGCTGTTCCTGCAGGCTGATAATAACAGTGCCATGCTGAGTACAGGAAGCGTCAATAATAAGAGATGTTTTTTCATTCGTTTAAAATTTTATGATTAATATAAAATCATTCCCTTTCATAATAATAAGATGTCCTGATTAAATCATTCCGGGTTTTATTTGTCTGTGTAAAAGCAATATCTTTTATCTAAGTTTATAAAGTAAAGATCTCCTTTTTACCTGCTTCAACAGTCCTCTCCATACCGCTTACCTTAATGGTGACGGAGGTGCCTGACAGGTTCTCAATCCCGGCCCTGCCCTTGCTGATGCTTATCCTGAGCAGTTTGTTTTTGAAGCGCATCATAAATGAATACATCTCCCATGACCCGGGAATGAGCGGATTGACAGACAGCTGCTGCTGCCTCACCCTTACCCCTGCAAAGCCCTCCACGATAGCAAGCCATGTGCCTGCCATGCTGGGTATATGGAGTCCTTCCTTCTCATCC